>JBFFMG010000217.1:0-6692 GCA_041554215.1 Labilibaculum sp. | reverse complement strand
TTAAGAAACTGATAGAGGTTAGAAAGACTGTCAATGGATGCCGGGTTCTTGTTCTGGGTTTAACTTTCAAGGAAAACGTGCCCGATATAAGGAATTCGAAAGTTGTCGATATCCTGCAAAATCTGAAAGAGTTTGGGGTGACTCCTTTGGTTCATGACCCAATGGCAAACGCTACCGATGTTCGTAATGAGTATGGTCTTGAACTATCTAATCTGGATGAAGTCGGTAAGGTAGACGGTGTTATTTGGGCTGTAGACCACGATGATTTTAAGCATTTTACCCCCTGGCACCTTAAAGAGTTGTGCGGTAATGGGAATGGTCACGGGGTTATTGTCGATGTTAAATCGGTCCTCGACAGAGGCGAGGTTGAATCCCAGGGTCTTGTGTATTGGTCTTTGTGAACATTCATATAAGACAGAGAATAAAACTCCTGATGGAGAAATGATATGAAGATTATGCATGTTGCAGGGGCGAGACCAAATTTCATGAAGGTGGCACCTGTGATGGCTGCACTGGGCCGAAAGGGTGGGGTCCGACAGTTTCTGCTCCATACGGGTCAGCACTATGATGAAAATATGTCTGAAATCTTTTTCAGGCAGTTAGGGTTGCCGACCCCGGACTTAAATCTTGAGGTGGGGTCCTGTAGTCACGCAACTCAGACCGCTCAAATCATGACCAAGATTGAACCAGTCCTGACTGATTATAGTCCTGACATGGTTTTGGTTTATGGGGATGTTAATTCGACTGTTGCTGCCGCTTTGGTATGCGCAAAGATTTTAATCCCGGTGGCGCATGTTGAAGCAGGACTTCGTTCATTCGATAGAACGATGCCAGAAGAAACAAACCGAATCGTAACAGACCAGTTGGCAGATTTGCTATTTACTCCATCGATTGATGGTGATGAGAATTTGCTACGTGAAGGAAAGAGGGCAGAGCAGATCCATTTTGTTGGAAATGTGATGATCGATACGCTTGTTCGCTTAAAGGATCAAGCCAACGCACTGCACACTCCTCAGCAAATCATTGAAAAGGGCAACGTTCCCGCGAGCATGATGTCGAATGGGTATGGTCTGGTTACCTTGCATCGACCTTCCAATGTTGATGATCCAACCATGTTAACTCGAATCATCGATACATTATCGGAGTTGAGTCAAGAACTCCCAATGCTTTTTCCCATCCATCCGAGGACATGTCATCGACTTAAGAGGATAGATATTCATACGGACTATGCGAGGTTGTTTCTGATTGATCCTGTTGGCTACCTTGAGTTTCTTACCCTGCAGCAGGGCGCTACTTTGGTTATTACTGATTCAGGGGGGATACAAGAAGAAACCACATATTTAGGGGTCCCCTGTTTAACGGTTCGGGAAAATACTGAACGTCCTGTAACGGTGACAGTAGGAACCAATACTCTGGTAGGTCAAGATATGATCCGGTTGAAGGCAGGTGTTTTCAATATCCTTAATCTCGAAGCCAAGAATGGGCAGATACCCCATTTGTGGGATGGAAAGGCAAGTGAGCGTATTGCTGGTATTCTCTGTTAGGTGGCAGAGGCTTAGTGCTGTCTTCAATGGAAAATGTATCTCACTATTCTGTTAGGTATTAAATATTATGGAACGAATGGAATTGAAAAGTGAGAGAATAATTGAAAAAGGTAGCAGTGCGTTCATAAGTACAATGAAAATTAAGATCATATCACAATTGATTTCTCTAGCCGCTATAATTGTATTAGTCAGATCTTTGTCTCAAGCTGATTATGGTATCTACAATCTTCTTTATTCTAGTATTGTCATGTTAACCATATTTACTTCTTTTGGAATTAGTAATGTTTTGCAAAGATTTATACCAGAGTACTGTTGCAAGGGTGAATATAAAAGGGCAAATAAGTTACTAAAAAATACTTCTTTGATTAGATTTTTTACTACTTTGATATTGTTAACTATTGTTGTTTTATTATGGGATAGAATATCACCATCTTTCGGTTTGGAAAACTATAAATACTTATTTCTTCAATTCATTTTTATTATTATAATAGAACAACAATGTAGCTTGTTTGAATTAACTCTTATTGGTAATTTTTTTCACTCATATACTTTAGTGGTGATTTTAATTTTCTCTACGGTAAAGCTGGTTGGATATGTAATTGTATTATTCTCTAATTATGGATTAGAAACAGTCATATTTATCGATTCTTTTGCTTATGGGATATTGTTTTCAAGTCTTCTTTTTGTGTACAAGAAAAAATTTCCAGATGGAAGGAATGATGATTGTGATTATAGCAAAAAGGAGATCAAACGGATTGTTAGGTATGGTGCTTTTTATAATTTTAATGATGTTGGCACAAAAGTCTTAGGCGTGGATATCGATAATTATTTAATAGCATTTTTTTTGGATCCAGCGGCTGTTGGTATTTATAGCTTTTATACCAGAATCAGCAAAATGATTAACAGGTTTTTGCCAATAACATTTTTCCAAAATGTATTTAGGCCAATCTTTTTTGGCCTTGGTCATAGCTCTGAAAATAAAGACAAAGCATTGGGATTTAGCTTGCTTATGAAAATTCAATATTTTATTGCTCTGCCAGTGTTTTTTGTGGTTATGACGATTGCACCAGAGATGATTGAGTTACTTTTTGGCGATAAATACAATAATTCCATTGATGTGTTTATCGCTATTTTTGCATTTACGATAATAGGGGGGTTTACTGGCCCAGTTAGCATTGTAGCTCAATTAGAAGAGAAGGCTGGGATAATCTTTTTTAGTAAGATTTTCATGATATATAATCTAATTGCTGCGATCTTATTAACCCCATATTTTGGCGTTGTTGGAGTTGCCATTGCAACAGGAACGGCAAAGATTTTTAAGGACCTTTTTATTTGGTTTTTTGTGAGAGATGTCGCAAAGGTTGACAAGTTTGCTAGTTTTATTTTTAAAACAATTTTGTTTTGGGGTTTATTTTTTACGTTGCTTTATCATTTAAAAAGCGGAATACACAATAAATCTTATTTCGTATGTTTAGTACTTATAGCAACACCAATTGCTTATCGTTTTTACTTTATGTTTGATCTGTTCTCAAAAAAAGAGAATCTAATTATTTGTAGATTAATCGCTCCATATAATAACACTAGAATAGTAAAGTTCTTGGCTTATAGTTTAGACCTTAAAAACATAGGGGTGGTTTAATTTTATGCTCAAGTTTTTAATATATTTATGTTTTTCAAGTATTTTTATTTTTGATTGGTTATACTTGAACTATAATATTGGAAGTCGTTATTTAACATGGGTTCCAGAGGTCATATCGATATTTCTTGTAGCATACATTATTTATTTGTTTGGAGTTAAAAAAGTTAGTTATGTCCCATTCAAATACTATTGCCTTTTTTTTGTATTTATAGTGCATATATTTCTAGGGATCATTGTTAATGATATGGAATTGGGTCCAGTCTTCGCTGGGTTAAGACAATACTTTCGGTTTATACCATTTTTTTTCCTTTCAGCAGTTGTTTCGTTCAATAACCTGGAAATCAAAAATTTGATGATCTTTTTTCTCCTGCTTGGCTTAATTCAGGTTCCAGTTGCGTTTTGGCAGAGGTTTATTGCATTTGCAGGTGAAGCGTCTGGCGACCCAGTTGGTGGGACCTTGGGAGCGTCTACCTCCGGCACACTCTCTCTCTTCTTATTGGTGATACTGACCTTTTTGTTGGCCTTTTACCTAAAGAAGTTAATATCAAAAGAAAGGTTTATTGTATTTTCAATCTTAATTTTTATTCCGACAGTACTGAATGAAACTAAAATTACTCTTTTGATACTTCCATTTGCTTTTCTGATTCCAATAATCTTCATGCAAAAGGAGCGTGGCAATAAATTAAAAGCTATTTTTGCTCTTACCCTGCTAAGTACAATGATCCTTGTTTTTAGCTATTCCTATAATCAACTTTTTAGTAGTTCGATAGAACAATTCTACACACAAGAAGATGTAGCATTGGATTATTCTGAGGCAAGGTTGGGCCCTGTGAAAACGGCATTTGATAAGATTTTGTCTTCAGACCTAGAAAACACTCTTTTTGGGTATGGCGCAGGTAATGTTTCTCATGCTTACACAGCAGAATTGCAAGGTGAAATGTTTTCAAAGTTTTCTAAATACGATCCTGGAGCCGTTAGCTTTACAAAATTACTATGGGAGACTGGATTCATTGGAATAATAAACATATTTCTTATTTTAATATGTTTGTTTTATGATTCATTAAAAAAGTGTCGAAAAAAGAATATTGAGGGTGCTCTTGCGCTTGGCATGATTTCTTATATAGTAATATTTTCCTTATCTTTCTTTTACACTAGAACAATTGATGTAAATATATTTGTTTTTACGTTTTTCTTTTTTAGTGGTGTTGTTGTAAATGTAAATAATATTGTTATTTTAAAAAATAATCACTAAATAAAAAATGGTCTGGTTATAAATGACAGCCACCTTATTTATTGTAAGTTATTTGTACTGTTTTAATTAAATCAGCTTTTCAAAGATTTACTGCAAGAGATCGACACTTAGTTGATTTTATGCGTTCTCTTAGGACCCATGCTCCATTACGTTTATGCCAACTTAAATCTCTGCCCCTTCTTTGGCAGTAAAAGGTGAAAAAATGCGTATCGCAATTGTTCTTCAACACTTTTATGGACAGATAATAGGTGGTGCTGAATTTCAAGCGTTTTTGATTGCCAAAGATTTGGTAAAGCAGGGGCATGAAGTGCACTACATATTCGTTTCTACTGGTGAAAATTATAGCAATGAAATAGGCGTCATATTGCATGAAATAAAAAAAAACAGATATGTTGAGATGTTTGGCCTAGAAATACCTTGTTACTATTCAAAGATAGATAAGATTTTGCAAGAAATTAAGCCACATTCGATTTATGTTAGGGGTAGATCGGCTTTAACGATAGTTGGAGTTTTGTTAGGTAAAAAAAACAAAGTAAAAACTGTTTGGCACATTGCAAATGATCATGACTTGTTGAAAAAAAGAGTAAGTATACTTTCAAAACAAGTCTTTAGGATTCCGCAAGACTACATATTTCACAAAATCACAAAAAAACCTAATCGCATTATTGCCCAAACCAATCATCAAGCTAAGAAACTTTTAGAGAACTATGGGAGGGAATGCGAAGTAGTACCGAATGGACACCCCTTGCCTGATGTTTTATCAATACAGCCTCAGAGCGAAAAAATAGTTATAATTTGGATAGGCAGTTTGAAGCCAAGAAAGCAACCAGACGTTTTTGTTAATTTAAGTAGATTTTTTAGGGATAATAATAATGTTTCATTCTTAATGCTTGGTCGGAATAATATACCTAAAAAGACATTTGATATAATGACCGAAGTGGACAAGGTTAGAAATTTGGAATGGCTTGGCGAGGTTTCAAATCATGAAGTTAATAATTTCTTAAGTAAAAGTGCAGTTCTTGTCAATACGAGTCGTGAGGAAGGCTTTCCTAATATATTTA
This sequence comes from Labilibaculum sp., assembly GCA_041554215.1. GTDB lineage: Bacteria > Bacteroidota > Bacteroidia > Bacteroidales > Marinifilaceae > Labilibaculum. Next base: position 1,196 of record JBFFMG010000217.1, on the reverse strand, counting down.
TCCAGGCTTGGATGAGAAGTATACCAGTAGTAAGCCTTAATATCGATCCTGACGATGTTATAAAAAGATTTGAACTAGGATTTCATTCTAGAGAGTTTCGTCAATTAGTTATAGATCTAAAAAATCTTATTGATGATCATTGTTTGAGGGAGAGGTTTGGTAGAATAGCCCATGAGTTTGCATCTAGAGAATATTCTATGGAAAACATACATAAGACAGTTGAGATTATTGTTAGTCCATGATGAACCAATATCAAAGGTATTGTTGTTTAAAAAACAACTTACTTGTCAAAGACACTTTTACATTTTTAACTATGACTGTGAAATTATAAAGAATGAAAAGAAATAAAAAGTTACTTAATCATGGTGTTAATTAAGTATTCAAATTAAGACAAAATGAATTTTCTTTAAAATTTTTAATTTTTGCGGGATTTAAAAACATTAGTTACTTAAAGGACACAATAAAATCATGTGTTAACTCTTTATAAGAGAAGATGTTTATTAATGAATTTTCTATACATAATATCTTTTTAGAATCAACTGAAGTCTCAATAACGGATAGTCGGGGAGGGAAGGAGATTGAATATTTCCCGCCGCACGTTTTTTTCCGATGTATGCTTCAGGCAAGCATGAGGAGGATTTTTTTGAAATAATCCAATGGTATCGTGACCGTTTTTTGAATAAAAAGTTATATGTTGTGCCAAAGCATAAAAGTGGAATGATGGGAGGTTCTCTTTGTCGCTTGATAGCTAAAATCCATGAATCATAGTTTGCTTGCAAAGTTACCCCTGTTTGGTATTTTTTCCTTTAATACAGCACAAGGTAAATAGCAGTGAAAATACTTTATATTCATGATGAAAATATTAATTCAGAAAAGGCAAATATTGTTCAGGTCTTACAAATGTGTAAGGCCTTCTCTGAGTTGGGTTGTAAGGTCTCTTTAGCGCTTCCCAAGGAAGGATATAGTGAGAAGGATATTAAGGAGGTGGTACGTAAGAAGTTGAACAAAGAGATTGACATTTCAATAAAACTCTTCCCAAGGCTCGCCTTTAAAAGAGGTGGGAGGATGGTTGGAGGTCTTTATGGTGTTTGGAAGTTGGTGGGAAGGTTTGATTCTGACGTGTGCTTTGTTAGAAACCCAGCTTTTTTGTCTCCTCTTATTAGTAAAAACATTCCTACTATATTTGAATCACATTC
>JBFFMG010000216.1:0-6704 GCA_041554215.1 Labilibaculum sp. | reverse complement strand
GAAGAAGGACTAAAAGAATTTGTTGAATACCTTGATAGTACAAGAGAGCGATTAATCGAGGAAACAATTCATTGTTCATACGATAAGAGTGAAGTTCCTGTTGAAATAGCACTTCAATACAATTCTTCCTATTCCGAAAATATTCACTCTTACGTGAATAATATCAATACAATCGAAGGGGGAACTCACCTAACAGGTTTCCGTCGTGGATTAACCAGAACACTAAAGGCATTTGCTGATAAATCAGGAATGTTGTCAAAATTGAAATTTGATATTAGTGGGGATGATTTTCGTGAAGGATTAACTGCTGTTGTTTCTGTAAAAGTGGCAGAACCTCAGTTCGAAGGACAAACCAAAACAAAATTAGGAAACTCCGAAGTGAGTCTTGCTGTCGATCAGGCCGTAAGTACAATGTTGTCTAATTATCTGGAAGAACATCCAAAAGATGCCAGAACCATTGTTCAGAAGGTGATAATGGCTGCTACGGCTCGTCATGCTGCTAGAAAGGCTCGGGAATTAGTTCAGAGGAAAACTATTTTGGGAGGTTCGGGTTTGCCAGGTAAATTATCTGACTGTTCCGATAAAGATCCTGTTAACTGTGAAGTATTCCTAGTCGAGGGAGATTCGGCGGGTGGTACTGCCAAACAAGGTCGTGATCGTAAATTTCAAGCAATTCTTCCATTAAAAGGAAAGATTTTGAATGTTGAGAAAGCGATGCAGCACAAGGTTTTCGAAAGTGAAGAAATCAAGAATATATTTACTGCCTTAGGTGTTACAATTGGAACCGAAGAAGATAGTAAAGCGGCTAATGTTGAAAAAATCCGATACCACAAGATTGTTATCATGTGTGATGCGGATGTGGATGGTAGTCACATTGCGACTCTTATTATGACCTTCTTTTTCCGTTACATGAAATCATTAATTGAAAGTGGTTACTTGTACATTGCAACACCTCCTTTATATTTGGTTAAAAAAGGTAAGAATGAAGAATATTGCTGGAATGAAGATCAGCGTATGCGACTAATTGAAGAGTGGGGTGGTGGAAAAGAATCTGGAATGCATATTCAACGTTACAAAGGTCTTGGAGAGATGAGTGCTGAGCAATTGTGGTCAACGACAATGAATCCAGAGGTAAGAACTTTGCGTCAGGTTACTATTGAGAATGCTGCTGAGGCGGATCACACATTCTCTATGTTAATGGGGGATGAAGTTCCACCAAGACGTGCGTTTATTGAAAAGAATGCAACTTATGCAAATATTGATGCCTAAGTAATAAAATACTTAATGTTAAAGCCCTTGAGATATTCTCAAGGGCTTTTTTTTATGATTTGTGTAGACGTATTTTGTTTCCAAGTCTTGTCATTTGTTGGAAAATGAATAATTTAACCGGTATAAATTTAAATATTAGAAAGATGAATGTCTGTGTGTATTGTTCTTCGAGTAATTCTGTAAATGAAAAGTATTTTAAGGAGGCTAAGAATCTTGGTGAAGCTATCGGTAGTGCTGGATATAATTTGGTTTACGGAGGAACCAATATTGGTCTAATGAATCAGGTTGCAGTATCGGTTAAAGCGGCAGGAGGTAAGGTGATCGGTGTAGTGCCAAAGTTGATTAATGATTATGGTATTTCGGCCGATTTTTTGGATGAATTGATCATTACTCCGGATATGGCAGAACGCAAAAGAATACTTCGTGAGAAATCGGATGCATTTGTCGCTTTACCAGGTGGTTTTGGAACCCTCGAAGAGATTTTAGAAGTAATAACATTAAAGCAACTAGGATATCATAATTTGCCAATTGTATTTATCAATACTGATGGCTTTTATGATTTTTTAAAAGATCAATTTGAATTTTCCTATCAAGAGAATTTTGCGAAAGAAGATTATCGAGACTATTATGTGTTTGTAAATAATTATGATACTGCTATGAATTATGTTGTTAACTATAAAAAAGAAAAATTAAAAACTAAATGGGACTAGTTTTTTGAAAGTTGCTTTTCAATAGAATCCAGTAGTTTATTCGTTTTTATCGGTTTTGCAAGATAATCGTCGCAACCGGCTGCCAATACTTTTTGCTTGTATTCTTTTTGAAAGAAAGCAGTTTGGCCAATAATTGGAATTCGTGGGTTGAATAACTTGATTTCTTTCGTAGCATCATAACCATTCATTATCGGCATTTGTATATCCATTAAAATAAGATCAATTGCATTTGCTTGACATATTACTACTGCTTCACTTCCATTTTTCGCCCATAAAATTTCAGCCTTGGTTCTTGCCAGACTTGCTTTAAAGAAGGAGAAATTGTTTTTTTCATCATCTACAACTAAAATATTTTTCCCAGCCCAATTGTGTTCTTCTTTTTCAACAGCTTCAATAATTTTAATTTTAGAATTGTTGAAGTTGTATGGCAGAGTAATGAAAAAACAAGTACCAACATTCTCTTCAGATTCAACCCTAATGTCTCCGCCAAGTATTTCTGCCAATCGGTTCGAAATGGTTAATCCTAGACCAGTTCCGCTGTATTGTCTGGTGTCAGATCCATCCATTTGTCTAAAGCTTTGAAAGATGTGTTCAATAGATTGCTTAGGGATTCCAATCCCTGTGTCTTTTACGTAAATTTCAACCTTAGTTTTATCAATAAGACGATAGCCTATTTCGACACAACCCTCATTGGTAAATTTAATGGCGTTCTCAATTATATTGGATAGCAATTGTTCTAATCTTTGAGAATCCGTATATATTATTGAGTCATCATCGTTTAAGGTTTTTTGAATTTTTAAGGTTAAGTGAGACTTTTTATTTTGGTTTTTATAGATGTAGTATTTTTCATATAGTTCTGATAATATAATATTTACAGGTGTTTTGTGTTGTGTAAGCTTAATTTGCTTGGATTCAATTTTCGATAAATCAATTATATCATTAATAAGTTGGAGTAAATTATGTCCACTTTGTTTAATTAATGCTCCGTACTCTTGTCTCTCACTTTCGTTTATTTGCTGAGAGGACATAATTTCAGTAAATCCAAGAATATGATTCATTGGAGTTCTAATTTCGTGTGACATGTTTGCCAGAAATGCCGATTTTAATTTGTCTGACTCTTCAGCTTTGTTTTTCGCTTCTGTTAAATGTTTTTCATATTCTTTTCTTTCAGTAATGTCCCTGTAGATCCCAAAAATGGCTATTTGCTCACTATTAACTTCTATTGGGTTTCCCATAATCGATACGTCAATTAGCTTTCCATCTTTGCATTTTCGTACAGTCTCAATTTCTACAAGTTGGCCTTTTGCGGTAAGGTAATTTAAACTATTAGCTTCTCCTTGTTTTGTTTCATCAGCAAGTAAGCTATCTATAACAACTCCTTTAAGATCTTCTTTTGTGTAGCCAAATAGAGTTGTGAATTGTTTATTTATTTTTATTCCCTTGCTTTCATTATCGGTTATTGCAATCGCTTCTGGCGAATTTTCAAAAAGTTGTTCAAAATACGCAGTCTCAATGTTTAATTTGTGTTCGATTGATTTTCTTTTAGTGATCATAGCATTGGCATGTTCACCTAGAATTTTAAATTCTTTAAAATGGAGTTTAGATATATCAATTAAGTGCGAATCTGTTGCAGCATTTCTGTAAAATTGAGTTAGAATTGCTAGTCCTGATTTGCTGATTTTAAGAACATATCCAGTGAAAGTAATAATGATGATGATTGTTAGTAAAAAGATCAAACCTGCCTTTATGAAATACTCAATCATATCTGCTTTTAACTCTTCTCTTTTGTTCTTAATTGATTCGGTAAGTTCGTGGATATGAATGCCGCTACCAATTACCCATTGCCAATCTTTGTAGGTTTCTGCATACATTAATTTAATGGCAGAATCTTGATCTCCATTTATGTAGGGATCTATATATTTAACGAATCCACCATCTTTGTCTGTTCCCCTTGTAATTATTTCTTGCACTATTTTTTTACCCTCTATATCTTCAATGTTCCAAAGATTTTGTCCTTTAAGTTCCTTGAAGGTGTGAGCTAAACAAGTTCCATCAAAACTAAATACTGCAATTGTGAAATTTTCATCAAATCGCATATCGGTAATTTTATTCAAAATTTCATTCTGAATTTCCAAACGATAACTTTCTACATATTGAGTGCATCCAATATACCAATTGTAAGGTTTGAATATTTTTATAAATGATATTTTAGGATGGATTTTTTGTCCTTTTTTTTCTTGCCAGGAGTAGTTGGAATATCCCTCGCCTTTAGTTTTCGCAATTTCAATTTCATTTTTAATGATTGGAATGCCAAAAACATCTTTTAATAAAAGTTTGTTTTTGCCTTCCCATTGTATGTTTTCCGGATCCATTTGCACAATGCCGGTCATACTATTTATGTAGAAGAAGCCACTGCCATCATTAAAACGAACGGAGCGTAAAGCGTCAATTATTAATTTCTTTATTTGATCTTCCGAAAGTTTATTTTTACAACTACGGTATATGTTTGTTGCAATGGAGTGTGCTTCGTAAACTCTGCTGTTAATGTCTTTCTTTAATGTCTTTCTGGTTTGCTCTCTTTCGTTTTCAATATAATTAATAAGAGTTTGTGTTTCTTGCTGCAAGGTTTTTTCTTGCATCCTGAAAAAGTCGTCCTGAATTTTTTGCGATTCTAATTCAAATTTTTGTCTTTCCTGATGTACCCAAAATACCCCTAGAATTGAAATTAGGAGCAGAGAAATACCGAGAAGTGAAACCAGAAATACTTTGGAAATACTTTTGTCTTCAAAAATTTTAGCAGGAATGAACTTCATGTTATGAGTAAAATAAAATACATTTATTATATTTTAAGAGAGCCATCGAAAACATGTGTTGCTGGCCCAATAAGCCAAATGTTTTCAATTTGTTTGTTGTTTACTTTTTTGAAATGAACCTCAAGATCACCACCTTTCGTTTTTATTTTAAACTGATTGCTGTTTGTTTTGAAGCTTGCACTAATGGCCGATGCAACAACTCCTGTTCCGCAGGAATATGTTTCATCTTCAACACCTCTTTCGTAGGTGCTTACGGTAATGTTTTGATCTTGAATTGAAACGAAATTAACATTTGTTCCTTCTGCGGCAAATCTATTGTTGTATCTAATTTTTTTTCCTTCAGTAAAAGTGTCGAAATTATCATGCTTTGGTATGAATCTGACAAAGTGAGGTGATCCTGTATTTAAAAAGTAAAAGTCGTCACCTAATTCTATGTCTAAAACATCAATCATTTTAAGGCTAACTTGAATGCCATTATCGGTTTTTATAATTGTTGCTTCATGCTCACCGTCAACAGCAATAAATTTTGCAGTATCCGAAATAAGTCCTAAATGATAGGCAAAAGCAACAATACAACGACCTCCATTTCCGCACATGCTGCCTTCTTTTCCATTCGAATTGTAGTATCTCATTCTAAAATCGAAACCCTCGGCATTTTCTAATAGCATTAATCCGTCTCCACCAATACCGAATCTTCTATCGCAAAGTTTCTCAATTAACGCAAAGTTGTCAGGTACTACTACACCATTTCTATTGTCAATTAAAACAAAATCATTTCCAGTTCCCTGATATTTTGAAAATTCAACTTTCATTTTTAAATCTTGTTAAGAAGTGTTAAATACCAATAAATTAACAACACTTGTTAAGTAATATCGTTAAAATTGTCTTATTAAATAAAAGAATCATGTTGGTTCTCGTTCTTTCGATGCTCAAGAAAATCAAAATAATTTGATCCATGAAATTATTTGATTTTTATTTTGAGAAGAAAGGTGTTATTCGGTTTTTTATTTTGTTAGGTGAGACGAGAAATTGACTGTTTGAATAGAAAATAGATGTGTCTATAATTATTTTTTTTATTAAAATTTTTTCAGATGAAAGTGAAATTGTTTTTGGGAAAATTAGCAATTGCCATATTAGGTGGCGCAATTGCCATTTTGTTGTTTTTATTATTTGTTGATAACAAAGAAAGAATTATTACGGCTCCCGAAGTTCGAACGACGATGCTTGCAAACAATTCTGTGGCAAGTGTTGCTCAGGTAGATTTAACTTATGCGGCCGAAATGTCGGTAAAATCGGTTGTTCATGTAAAAACACTATACTCAAAAGGGGAATATCATTCCAATCCATTTTATGATTTCTTATTCGGAGAGAATGGCAGAAATCAGCAGGAAAGACATAGTTTGGGCTCGGGTTCAGGAGTCATTATATCGGAAGATGGTTATATCGTAACGAATAATCATGTTGTTCAAGGTTCCAATTTGATAAATATTGTGCTTTACGACAAGAGAGAATATGAAGGAAAATTGGTAGGGTATGATCCTTATACCGATTTGGCTTTAATTAAAATTGATGAAAAGAATCTTCCTAAAATGGATTTTGGAAATTCGGATGATTTAAAACTTGGAGAGTGGGTATTGGCAGTAGGTAATCCTTTTAACCTAACATCAACAGTTACTGCAGGTATTATAAGTGCAAGAGCACGTAACCTGGGTATAAATCAGGATGCCGCTTCAATTGAATCATTTATTCAAACCGATGCTGCCGTAAATCCTGGAAACAGTGGTGGAGCTTTGGTTAATCAACAAGGTAATCTGGTAGGAATAAACACTGCCATAGCTTCGCGAACCGGATCGTACACAGGATATTCTTTTGCCGTACCTGTTACAATTGTAAAAAAGGTAGTTGAAGATTT
>JBFFMG010000215.1:0-6746 GCA_041554215.1 Labilibaculum sp. | reverse complement strand
TTTTTTTTGGAGTATAAGCTAAGTGACTCGCAATGTGTAAACATAATATATCGAAAAGAGGATGTTTAAATAAGATTATAGTCATTTCATCCTGTCTTTAAGTCTCTTCATATATTTTATATAACGTTCAATTCCTGTTGGTGTATAGCTCCATAATTCAGAGGGTTGCTTTGTTTGGCTGTATTGATTCAGTGTGGTTTTTAGCTCATTAATCACATTTAACAGTGTGTTAATCATATTCTGTTAGTTGTGTGATTTAGATTTAAAATTGGAGACTATATTTGTAATCCATTTCTGGGAAATAGGTGCTGATTGTTATCAGTATGTTCCTTAATACATAGCTTTTTTTATAAGAGGACATTTAAAAGATTCCATATTCTTTTTTGTTTTTTAACAGAATGGAGAAAGAATTTATGTTGTGAGTAAATCCCTAATAGTGTTAAGGAAAAATAAACAAATTTAAATATATGAAAAGACTTTTACCCCTATTATTTTTATTGTTAGGGAGTATTACATTGAGTTTTGGACAACAGGACAAAATGTTTACTCAATATCTTAATTATCCATCGGGAATAAATCCTGCATATTCTGGCTCAAGGGATGCGTTACAGCTACTCGGAATTACAAGAAAGCAATGGGTAGGTATCGATGGAGCTCCTGAAAGTTCTGTTGTTTCGATTAATTCTCCTATTAATATTTTCAATTTGGGAATGGGGTTGACAGTGGCTTCCGATAAAATAGGGCTTGAAAATAGTACGGATATAGGTGTTGATATCTCCTATAAAGTTCAATTGTATAAGGAGACTTTTTTGAATTTTGGTGTTAAAACAGGATTTACAACTTATAAGCTTGATTTACAAACTTCAAAAAGAGTTGACACTAATGATCAATTACTACAGTCCAATTTAGAAGATAACTGGTCTCCTCATTTTGGAGTAGGTGTCTATTTGTATAGCAACAAATACTTTGTAGGATTATCATTGCCACATTTATTGCAGACGGAATTATCCGGAGGTGAATATACAACAAAGTTAGATCGAAATAAAGCCCATTATTATCTGATGGCTGGTTATTTAATGGAGGTTTCATCAGTTGTTAAAATCAAGCCATCCTTTTTGATTAAAGCAACACAAGGAGCCAGAATATCCTATGATATTTCTGGTATGGCCATACTTTATGATAGACTTTGGTTGGGAGCTTCTTATCGAAAAGAAGATGCTCTGGCAGTAATTGTGCAGTATAATCTAACCAGCCAGTTTAAAGTTGGCTATTCATATGATATTGGTATTGCTAAATTGTCAGGAAGAGCAAATGGTTCTCATGAAATATCTGTAAGCTATGATATTAGACTGTCAGATCGAAAAATAAAATCACCAAGATACTTCTAATATAAAAGATAAAACTATTATGCTTCGATATATATTGTTGTTGTTCTTAGTCTTGAATATATCACTGTCAGGTATAGGTCAAACCATTTTAAATAAAAAGGGAGATAAAGCTTATTCTAAGTTCAATTATAAAAAAGCTATTGAATATTATGAGGAATCAAAGGCTATTGATTCATCTAATATGAATGTTTTGAGATGTCTGGCAGATTCATATGATAAGATCGGTGATTATGAAAAAGCCAAAAGCGTATTCTCTTTATTGATGAGTAATTCTAAGCATACAGATAGTGATTTGCTAAATTATGCTGTATATAAGAATAAAATTGGTGAGCACGAAGAATCTATTGAGTGTTTGAAAAAATATTTGGCTAAGAATGATGGAGATGTTCAAGCTACTCGTTTGTTGACGGATTTGCAAAAGCATTTGACTGAGTCATTAATTGATTTACGAGGGAGCGTTGTGGCAATGGATATTAATTCAGAATATTCTGAATTTGCGCCTGTTATTTTCGACAATAAATTAGTTTTCACTTCGGGTCGTAAAGTTGCAAATCGCAATGAAAGAAGATATGGATGGGATGATCAATTTTTTTTAGAATTGTTTGAATGTAATTTAAGTAAAGAAACCTTAACGGTTGAACTTTTCGCTAAAGAAATTAGATCTCGCTACCATGAAGGGGTTGTGTGTTTCTCAAATGAGAATCAAACCATGTACATAACCCGAAATAACTATGTAAATGGTAAGTTGGTGCGAAGTAAGGATGGTGTTAGTAATCTGAAGATATACATCTCAAACTTTAAGAATGGAAAATGGGATGAATTGGAAGAGTTCGCTTTTAATAATAGTGAATATTCCGTTGGTCATCCAACTATTACTGCAGATGGAAAGATCATGTATTTTGTTTCCGATATGCCTGGCGGGTTTGGCGGAACGGATATCTATAGCTGCAGATTTGTGAATGGGAATTGGTCTTCTCCTGAAAATTTGGGCGATAATGTGAATTCCGCTTTAGACGAAATGTTTCCGTTTGTGACTAAAGAAGGAAATTTGTTTTTTTCTTCTAATGGTCATGCTGGATTGGGTGGTCAAGATTTATATGGTTTAAACTTAAATATTCCAGATTCAAAAATAATACATCTTGCAGCTCCAATTAATTCTGTTGCAGATGATTTTTCGATTGCCTTTCGTGGATCTGAAGGCAAAGGTTATTTTGCCTCAAATAGAAAAGGAGGGCTTGGATTGGATGATTTATATGAATTTGAAATTGAGAAATTAAATAAGGTGAATGTTCATGTAAAAGATTCATTAGGAGAAATCAATATTACTGCAGATAAAATCAAATTATTAGCATTGGATCATTTCCCTTTGGATTCTATATCAAAAACGAGTGAGTTTAGTTTTAAAGTAAATGGTGGAAGCCCATTTCATGTTACTGTGGAAAAAATAGGATATAGGACCCTAGACACTTTGTTATTTAGTTATTTACTAGAGCCGGAAAAAACTCACATTTTAAAGATGAATTTACTTCCGGTACTGCCTGAAGAGAGTGTTAATTTTGTATTTAAGGATTTTGATACAGGTAATTTATTGAAGCCGGATGTGTTTCAGATAATTGAGCCTTATGTATTTGACTTGAAACCAGGATTTGGTAGTGGAGATTACTTGATAGATCTCGAAAAGGGAATAGATTATCGTTTTTTTGCAAAAAAGGATGGTTTTTATGCTCTTGATTTTAATTACCGTCTTGGCCAGGATTCTATTGTAAACAAAAAGGAATTTGCAATGCAACCTATCTCTCAAGAAGAAAAAATGAAGGAGCTTTTGCCTGAGGATCTGGCAACTGTGTATTTCGATTTTGATAAAGCAATTGTGAAGGAGAGTGAATATGTAGATATCAATAAAGTGATTGATATCATGCAAAAACACAAAACTTTATCAGTGACTCTTGTAGCTAGAGCTGATACTCAAGGTTCCTCGATATATAATCAACAGTTAGCAAATAAAAGAGCTTTAGCAACAAAAGATTTTTTCCTTAAAAGTGGAATAAAGCCGGAAAGGGTTGTGATTTTAGCCTTAGGAGATACCTCCCCATTTGAAAAAAAGAAAGGACAAACATTAATGGAGTGGTATCAAATGAACCGTTGCGTTGATTTTCAGTTGAATACTGTGCTTGAGGAAGTTAAGAAGCCTTAGTTGTAAGTATCGTTTTCTATTAGCTTTTTCAATAGTTGTTTTAATATAAATTCCCAGTTACCCTTTAAATAGATAGGATGAATAAACTTTACTCAACAAAAATGATGAATAAAATTGCCAAATTTTGGTTGGTTTTACTAGTTGTAACTATAGGAGCAGGTCGAAATAATATATTTGCCGAAGGAACAAAGCAGTTGGCTCCTTCTTCAAGCGATAGATTGTATTTGGCATTGTGTATGGAGGAATATGGTAATTTCGGACGATACAATGGAACTCCGGAGCAACGTTTATTTATTCACATAGAGAATCCTTCTCAGGAACAGGTTTTTCTTGGTTTCTCTCAATTTGTTAGTAGTGGACATTATCCTTACAATGGCGCAAATATAAATGCTTATGTGCGCATTAAAGATCCAAATGGTCGGATTGTATGGCCAAATTTGGATGGTGTAAATGGCAAAAGTGTTGGGGCTGGAAACATTGCAACTTATACTCAGGCAGTAAAAGGGCCAAATAAGATTATTGGAAGTGACGGATATAGTGCATGGGTTTTTGACCCATCAGGATTAGTTGCTGGAGATTACTATATTGAATTTAGTAGTGCATCAGGAGAATATAGTTCTAATGATTTATTTTCTGAATTTTGGGACATAACAGTAGCAACTAAAGATACGAACCCAGTAGCAATCAATGGAAGGATTTGGAGCAGTCGATGGGCACTTCAGAGTCCAGGTTACAAACATAGTTTAAATGGGAGTTATGTTTTCGATTCCTTTGCACGTTCATTTAACGGGACTGTGTACAGTTATTGTACTGAGGAAAATTTTACTGGAGGATATGTAACAGAAGTTGATTTTAGAAATTCTGGTTTTCGAGGAGCTGCTTTTAATCTGGCTTTTAATTCATCAGGAACAGACAATACAAATGATTTTTCGGTAAATAAAAAGTCAGTTGTAAATGAAAATAAGTTATCCCCTGAATTTCCTATATTTTTGAATGAGCCGGATATTGTTTCCTATCCTTCTGCTGATTCGTATGGTAAGTTTGTTACTGATATTGGATTTCCAATCCTTTTTGGTTGCGAGGGGAATTACTTTTTTAGGGTGTCGGTTGAAAAAAAAGGACGAATAGAATTACTTCTGGATTTTGATGGAGAAGAGAAAAAATATGATCCAAATACACGAGATCGAATAATTACAACATTATTTAATCCTTACCCTAATGAAGCAGGAGTTCTGATTCGTGATATACCATGGGATGGAAAAGATGGAAAAGGTGTTGCTGTAGATAATGCTATACCCATAACAGTGACCTTTGATTATTGTCAAGGAACATTTCATTTTCCAATGTATGATGTTGAGTTTCTGGAAACGGGGATAGTTCCTCGAACAGTAAGACCAGCAACACCAACTCCTTATACTGCTCGTTTGTATTGGGATGACTCAAATATTCCATTAGAACTACCTCAGGATCCGAATGCACAACGTAAAGTTGAATTAACAGGTTCTTTGGCTCCCAATCACTATTGGGATTACTATAATTATTCATCTGATTATGGATATGGAAATAGGAATTCGATTAATACTTATTGGAATTCGTACCAAACAGGGACTATAAATACTTTTACTTTTGATTTGCCAGCTCATGGATGTGAGCTTTTTGTTCCTGGAAGTATAAGTGGAACTGTTTTTAATGATATAAATCGAAACGGGGAAAAAGATGAGGGTGAAGGACCATTGACAGGAGCTAAGGTATTTTTGTATTGTGATGTAAATAATAGTCATACACTAGATGACCTTGATGTTTTGGTCGATACATTTGTGACAAAAACGCCTGGTTCTTTTGGGTATCCAGAGGGGACTGGGAACTTTTTATTTATACCAGAGCAGGGAAAAGAATATTTGGTTGGAGTTTCAAATGGAAATGATATTGCAACAACATCAAATTACAGGTATTACACCATGTATTCTAAAGCCGAAGAGCATTTTGATCAGTTTTTTGGCTTAACGCCTGCACCAGAACTGAGCTTCACTCTTGATAGAAATTCGATTGGAGAGGATAATAAAACAGCTACTTTAACAGCAAATTTAAGTTATGCTCCAATAGTTCCCGTTAGTATTAGACTTGAATACTTAGGAACTGCTGGTATTGATGATTATTCAATTACAACAGGTACGAATGCTACTGATGCAACTTCTTTTGAAATACCTATTGGAATAGTAAATGCTTCAATGCAATACATTTCTGTTGTCGACCTGGTGGATGAAAATGATGAAACAATTATCATTCAGATTACATCCATGGAGAATTGTGTAGAAAATGGAGATCAGAAAAAAATCATTACTATTTTAGATGATGATGCGGCTGGAATAAGCGCATCTATAACAAGTTTGTTTACTGATGAAACTGGCAAAGATGATAAATTCACTTTAGTTTTGGATTCTAAGCCAACTGGAGATGTACAAGTTTCACTAAGGTCGACTAATTCATTAGAAGGTGTAGTAAATCCTCAGATTGTTAAGTTTACTCCTGAAAATTGGCACATTCCAATGGAGGTAATAGTAACAGGTCAAGATGATGCAATAGATGATGGAGATGTTAATTATGTTATTGAACTTTTTAATGTTGTAAGTACCGATTCATTTTATGATGAATTGGATCCGCTTGATATTAATGTAACTAATTTGGATGATGATGTAGCTCAACTTCTTGTTTCTAAAGCTGAAATTCAGGTAAGTGAAGTTGCTCCAGGTTTTGAATCGTTTACTGTCCAGTTGGCAACAAAACCAGCGAAAGAGGTACTAATTAGTATCAGCTCTTCTGATGAAAGCGAAGGAATTGTAAGTCTTACCAGTTTAAGTTTTATTCCATCTAATTGGGATAGTCCTCAGATAATTACCGTAACTGGAGTGGATGATGCTATTGATGATGGTAATCAGGAGTTCTCGATTGTTTTGAATCCTTCAAGTTTGGATGGGAATTATAATCTGCTTGAGAATTCTATTGTTGCTGCCGTTAACCTAGATGATAATGACATCTCCGATTTTATTGTATCGGCGGTAAGTGGAAATACTAAAGAGGATGCGACGACTGCTACTTTTTCAGTAAAGCTTCAAACACAACCTCTTACTAATGTTGAAATAACAGCCATATCTTCAGATACTGGA
>JBFFMG010000214.1:0-6758 GCA_041554215.1 Labilibaculum sp. | reverse complement strand
TCACAATTTTTTCCTGAAGAAAACAGGTTTATAAACTACACCGTTCACGATGGTATTCAAAGTAACGAATTTTCGGAACACACGGTATTTAAAAAACAGGATGGAGAAATCATTATTGGTGGAATTAACGGGATTAACGCTTTTTATCCTGATCAAATAAATGTCAGTTTGTTGAAGCCCAAAACTACCTTAACCGGTTTTTATTTGTTTAACGAAAAAGTAAATGCACTTGATAAAATTGGTAGAATAGTTCCGCTTAAAAAAAGTATTACATTAACCGACACAATTGTACTGCTGCCTAAACAAAAAAATATTGGCTTCGAATTTTCCGCAATGATTTATCCCAATGCAGAAAAAATTAACTACGCCTATATGCTAGTGGGTTTTGATAATGAATGGAACTATACAGATGCAAGTAACAGAAATGCCAATTACACCAATTTACGACATGGGAAATATACATTTAAAGTAAAATCAACAAATACGGATGGGTATTGGGAAGATTCCGAAAGGGAAATTTATGTTCACATCCGCACACCTTTTTCTTTAACATGGTTTGCCTATGTACTTTACTTTTTGGCTATTATTTTAATATTTACATATTTTTCGAGATATACCATTATTCGCTATACAACAAAAAAGAAATTGATACTTGAAAATGATCACAATGAAAAGCTCCATGAACTGGATGTGTTGCGAACAAAATTTTTTATAAATATCTCGCACGATTTACGAACACCCTTAACATTGATAGGAGGCCCCCTTGAAAATATACTTCAAAATAAAAGTTTAAGCCGGGATTTAAAAGAAAACCTACAATTAATTAAACGCAACGTAAAACGCCTTAATTATTTGGTTGAACAGCTTTTAGATGTCAGAAAAGCGGAAAGCGGAAAATTGTCTCCAAAACTGGAATCTGACGATATTATTTCCTTCACAAAAAATGAAGTTTCCCATTTTACTTTTGCCGTCAAGAAAAAAGGACTTGATCTGAAAGTAAATAGCGAATCGGAGAAAATGACGGTTAGTTTTGATGCTTCTATGATTTCAAAAGTTTATTTTAATATTATATCAAATGCAATAAAATATACCGACAAAGGTGAAATTGTAATTAATATCAAGAGAGTCGAAAAAAATAACTCTGGGCTATTAGAAAATTCTTCATACAATTCATTTGTTGAAATTGAAATTCAGGACACTGGTGTAGGAATATCACAAGAACAGAAACCCCACATTTTTGATCGTTTTTACCAGGATCAATCTCATTCAGGCAAAGGATATGGAATTGGCTTATCACATACCAAAGAATTAATTGAAGCTCACCAGGGTTTTATTGAAGCAGAAAGCATAGAGGCTTCCGGAACAACAATTCGTTTTTTTCTTCCTGATAATGAAATTTCCATAGAATCAGAAAAAATTAATGCCTCCAGTACCGAAGACATATATTTTGATGCTGAGTCGGCTACAATTATTGATGCCGGTGAGTCAAAGAAAAAGGCACAATCCATACTAATTGTTGAAGATAATATTGACATGCGGACTTTCATTAAAAATGAACTTAAAAAAGAATATAATGTGATTGAAGCCTGCGATGGTTTGGAAGGATTAAAAAAAGCGGACGACCATTTACCCGATTTAATCGTATGTGATGTTATGATGCCCAACATGGATGGAATTGAATTATGTGAAAAGCTAAAATCAAATATTAAAACAAGCCATATTCCATTTATTCTTTTAACAGCCAAGGTAGACCTGGAAACGAAGTATGATGGTATTGAAACGGGTGCAGACGATTACATCCCAAAACCATTTGAAATGGAGTATCTGATATTAAGAATCAAAAATCTTCTTCACTCCAGGGAACAACTGCGTAAGTTATTTCAAAACAGTAATATTTTAGAACCTTCAGCAGTAACAGTTACTTCGGTTGATGAGAAATTTCTATTATCGCTTATGGAAGCTGTTAATGAAGGCATTTCTGATTCAAATTTTTCAATCAATTCTTTAGAATCAAAAATGGGAATGAGCCATGCCAATTTTTATCGAAAGATTAAAAGTTTAACAGGACAATCGGGGCAGGAACTACTGTTAAATATGCGCATGAAAAGAGCCCACCAGATTTTATCAGAAAAAAAAGGACTTCGCATTGCAGAAGTGGCATACATGGTCGGATTTACAAATCCAAAGTACTTTAGTAAGTGTTTTAAAGAAATGTTTGGATTTGCGCCATCAGAATTAGTAAAATAATCAATAAATACGCTATAGATAATGAAACTCCTCGCAGCAGGCTGACAAGGTATCTCAATGGAATCTTTATTTTACAATGAGCAACAAGATGCGGGGAACCTGACTGCCATCAGGCAAGTTAAAACCCATGAGATCCCTCTCCGTCAGCCGATGAATCGGTATCCCTGTCTGGGGCAGGCAGGAGTTCGGCTATACAATTTTGAAAACCAAAATCAAAGTCTCACTGATTTAAAGGGATTTTATAGTGATTTACTTTCCACAGAACATTTTTTTACCCCTATATGAACAATATTTATCCGGGCGAACAATTTCTGCATCCTATAAGAGATATTAGAATGAAATATAGAATTCTTTGTGTGTGTAAATTTGACAATCAATTTCAGTTGAATCATCTTAAGATTGAAATTACAATATGCAACTATCACTTTAGTCTATGCAATTAGAAAAAAGATATAAAGTAATACCATACATAATTATTATTCTACTTGTGCTATTTATTATTACAAAACTGATTTACGAATTTCTGGTTTTTAGATGAAACGACCGTGCTATCATCAAGTTGAAGGATAGCCATTAAAACAAACAAATATAGACGAATACAATTTGCGTGTTTAAAATAAAAGAAAAGATTGAATTTATCCCTGGTGGTTTAAAATCGCTGGGAATAAGGTTCAAGTTTTTAGTTTCAGTAAAAGTTTTAGAGTTAATGTCGGTGGTGAAAGCCACCGGCATTTAAACAAAAACACTAACAAAAATTAAATATTTAAAATTAATATAGTATTAACCAGTAAAATTAAAATTATGAAACTGAAATTTTTACTTTTTTCTCTTATGTTATTGGGCGGAATGCTTAGCGCCCAGGATACGATCAATTATTTGGTCATAACTGAATATCGGGGAGATAATACCAACCGATGTTATCTTGAATTAACCAATATGGGCGATGAACCGGTTCAACTGAATCAGTTTAAAATCGGACACTGGGGTGGTGGAGACCAACTTGATTATGTAACCGGAAAAGTCACAAACACAGATGCAGGCTATTTCATTCCGGTCGATAAATTATTACAACCGGGTGAAAGTTACTCGTTTGCAGCTGTAAAAGAATTTGGACCCAGAATGTTTGCCAAGGGGCTGGAAGGTTTTCCAGAACGGGTAACACCCGAAAACATTTGGGAAACTGCCGATTTTCTTGTTCATCTTCCGGAGGAAAAAGGCGACTCAACGGATATGGTAACAGAGAATTTTTATCAGCCTTTTAATGAACAGTGGGGGCCAGGAATGAATGGATTCTTCATTGAACAGCATTTTCCAAATGGCGATTCTATGGTTGTAGATCAGGTACTGGGTATGTTTACAGGAGAAGAGGGGCAAAACCTTGACAGGGTTAGTGGAGAAGGATATGATGTTGCCGGTATTACGCAAGCCACAGGGAACTGCTATCTCATTCGCCGTTTTAATGTTAAACATGGCAACCTAGATTTTAATAACGCCCGTGGTGTTGGCCTTGATGATTCTGAATGGATACCTATACCCATTCATGGGGCAGAATGGCGGCTAGCTCCCTGGACTTTAGGAAATCATGGTGATTATAACCTGGATGCAAATACACTGGAATCGGATGTCATTAATGTTGATTTTGACAACAAAACGCTTACGGTGCCATGGGGAGTGCAAAGAGGAGACGATATTATGAGTTATTTCGTTCAAAAACCAGGTATTGGTTGGGAATATATCATGGCAGCCGATGGAGATTCATTAACTCACGCAGCTCAAACCGGAGATCAGTTACTTCTTTACGTTTGCGGTAATGACCTGGATATTCAGGCGTTTGACATTGTTGTAGCAGAACCAGGGGCAGATGCAAATATGGTTGTTCCGGTATCCAACGAAGACCCTGAAGGCAATTGGCGGGATGAAATTGATAACGGCCAATGGGCCTGGCCAAGGATTACAAAACATGAATCAGGAAATGATTCGATTTGGGGTGTCAGGGGAGGAATTCCTTATGCAACGCGTGTTGACAGTTTGATTGAACGTTTGGAAAAACCATCAAATGCAGATTGGGAAATCGTTTTTTCAAGTGGAGTTGCCAAACCAGATTTATCACATGGCGATAAACTGAAAGTTACTGCACAAGATGGCTCAATAAAAGAATATTTTATTTCTGTGATAGATTACAGGGCAAACAGCGATGCTTCCTTAAGTTCAATTACATGGCCAGATATACCCGAATTTTACAAAGGCCTTTATGGATGGATCGGTGATACTATTCCCAATTTTGGTCCTCAGGTGTTCAATTACAACATCCAGGTTCCTATAATTGCTGATGGTATTCCTCATTTTGTCACTAAAAAGTCGGATGTCAATGCCAAAGTGAAAGTTGAGCGAGCAAAAAACCTTTCCGGATCTCCTGAAGACCGGACAACAAGGTTTACGGTTACAGCCGAAGACGATTCAACCATAAACAATTATAGTATAGTTCTAAACAAGGAAACTTCTCCTGATAAAGTGCAGCCATATCATGCTGAACCATTTTTCTCAGAAGTTATACAAAATTTCTGGTGGTCAGGAAGCGATTTTCTCGAAATATGCAATCCCGGGAATCAACCGCTTGATTTAAGCAATTACATGATAATTGGCGATAATATTTATAACGCCGCTGAGGCGATTGCACAAACCAATGAAACAAATTGGTTAATGAGGTACGAAAAATACATTCCGGGCTACAAATGGGCTGCAACTGAAGGAGAGTGGGTTACAGAGCCTTATAAAGCACAACTGGATCTTGCTGTTAATGCGATAATGCAACCAGGTGATGTTTTTGCCATGGGTGGTGTTAAACGATCAGAATGTGAATGGCCGGAATATCCAGGAGCGACCCAGCTTGATGTGCAGTTTTGGAATGGAGGACAAACTGATTGTGACAATTGGGTAAATCAATGGGGAGAAGAAATTGATAATAATGGCACTCCATGTAATAAATGGTTTAGTACAAACATATATTTGTTAAAGATTCTAAACGACTCGATAAAACAGGGTTTAAAACCAGCAACCGATCCGAATGACTTTGAATTAATTGATGTTCTTGGAATGGGAGAAAATACTACCTGGGAAATTCCCGGTGTAAATAGGGGTAATCCTTTCAGTTTTATACGAAAAGAAGGTATTTACAAAGGAAATCCGGTAGCAAAAGTATCTTTTGGCACATCGGCAGAAGATGCAGAATGGTCAAGAGTTAATCTAAATTATTTTGCTGATCAGGGTTTTGGATGGCCTTGGAGAATGCGCAATATTGTGCAGGATCTGGGTAAACACTACTTTCTTCCTCCTACACAATATATGTCAACCGTAAATTCGGTAGTATACAAAGTAAGCCCTGGTTACGGAAAAGATGGTGTGCTGGAAAATATTAAAGGTATGACAACAGGTACAACTGTAGGCAATTTTATGGATAACCTTATTAAAGCAAACGACATGCAGACCTTATCTGTAATGAGAGGAGATGCTGAGCTTGCAATGGATGCTGTTTTAAATATGAATGATATTTTGGAAGTTTTATCTGCCGACAGCACAAATACAACAAAATATTTGCTTGAGGTGTCTGAAGCAGGATTAAGTTCAAATGCAATTCTAACTTCTACAAAATACGAAATTACAATTATCAACGAGCCAAAAAGCGGATCTGAAAATGGTGAAGCAGGTACTGCAACTATTTCGGGTTTCGAATATGGTACTTCATTAAAAACAATTTTGGCAAACATTACAGTTCCTCCCGGTGCGCGTATGGATGCTATTAGCGAAGA
This sequence comes from Labilibaculum sp., assembly GCA_041554215.1. Classification (GTDB taxonomy): domain Bacteria; phylum Bacteroidota; class Bacteroidia; order Bacteroidales; family Marinifilaceae; genus Labilibaculum. Next base: position 705 of record JBFFMG010000214.1, on the reverse strand, counting down.
TGGCGCCTATGTGCCTTTAATCCTTCTTAATTTCGATACAACTTATGTAAATATTACTGTAAACTCTGAGACTTATTTGGATGTTATTGCAGAAAATGGTATTACCGAAATTATTTACCAGCTGACACCAGATGGTACTGAGAGCGATGCATTTGTTACTTCTGATATTTATTCCGTATCTCAAAAAGAAATGCTGATTCAATATGTGCCAAGAGGAATAAATGTTCAAAGTTTTATGTCAAATCTTTTTCCATCATTTGGAGCATCGATGAAACTGGTGGACAAAATGGGATTTGAAAGAACAGATGGTACTGTAGCTGATGATGATAAAGTAGTTGTTACTTCAGCAAACGAAATGTATTCGGTGGTATATCATATTTCTAAACTTGCCACACAATACTTAAAAGAAACCACATATCTGGCGTATATTTTATCGAACACTTATATGATTGACCAGGTTGATTATGTAATCGATGGAGCTTCAAGTGAAGGAACATTGGCTGATTTCTATTCTAAAATTACTGCATCAAGGGGAGCAACTGCAATGGTTGTCGATAAAGATGGAGTGGAAAAAACCACTGGTAATATTACCGGCTCCGATATGGTTAAAGTAACTTCAGCAGATGGAAGAATTGAAGTAATATACACTTTTGGACAAGTTGTTTCGGCCAATGCGATTAATGTTGAAAATATTGAATTGTATCC
>JBFFMG010000213.1:0-6775 GCA_041554215.1 Labilibaculum sp. | reverse complement strand
TTCCATTCAAATGATCGAAGAAGATACCACCAACACCTCTGGTTTCATCCCGGAAGGGAAGAAAGAAATAGTCATCGGCCCAGTTTTTAAATTTAGAATAATAGTCAGGATTATGATGATCGCATACTTCTTTCAGTTTCCAGTGAAAATCTTTGGCTTGATCTACGTTTATATAAATTGGAGTCAAATCGATACCGCCGCCGAACCAAAACGTGCCATCCTCTAGTTCGAAGTAACGAACATTCATGTGCACAATTGGTACATGAGGATTTTCGGGATGCATGATTAATGAGACACCTGTTGCAAAGAAATTTGAATTGGAAAGATTTAATTTGCTCCTTATCTTTTCAGGTAATTCTCCGTGACCTGCAGAGAATTGAACTCCACCTTTTTCAATAATATTTCCATTTTGAATTACCCGACTTCTGCCACCACCGCCTTCTTCACGTTTCCAATTATCTTCAATGAAAATCGCTTTCCCATCTGTAGTTTCTATGGCTTTGCAAATTCTGTCTTGTAATTGGCGAAATTTATCAGCGATTATTTCTTTATTCATGTAAGTGTGATTTTGGTCAATATCGTTTTTCTAGGATAGAGGTTGTTCTTTCTTTTTCGGAAAAATGCGGCTTAGCATTTTCTTCTCGAATTTCCAGAAAAAGCGAAATTGACCTAGTAGACTGCCAACAATTAGTAAGAATACCTGGTAGGTTGGGGTAATGATTAAAATACTCATGAAAATTTTAATTAGGAGGTTAGTATCTGATCCAATAGATAGGTATTCAAATACAGGCTTACGAACCATAACCGAAAGACTTCCGGTAACCGAAAAGCTAATAAGAATAAGTATCAATTGGATGTTAGAAGTGATCTCCCAACGCTTTTTAAGTTTCTCAAACATGAGGTTTTATTTAGAATTGTTTTGAATAGGAACAAATATAATATAAAATACCTTTATGTCTTAAATAGGAGGAAAGAATTCTATTTGATTTTATTGATTAGTGTATAGAATATTTGATTGGAGGGTTCCGGACACAAAAAAACCGCCTCAATTTGAGGCGGTTCTATGTAATATATTTTTATTTGCTTACTTAGAAACTCTTTCAAGCCATTTTACCATTACAAGCATGATGATCATTGAGATAGAACATGCGATAATAAAAACTGTCCAAGTTAACCAGATAGGTACACCTGCATATAGTAAACCACCAAATATTAATAGTTGGTTGCCAAGACCAGTTGCACCTAACCAAAGACCTTGCATTAAACCTTGTAGGTGAGGAGGAGCCACTTTCGATACGAAAGAAATTCCAAGTGGACTAATAAATAGCTCAGCAACGGTAAGTACAAAGTAAGTTCCTATCAAAAGGAAAGGGGTAACTTTTTCTAATTCAGGAAGCCCACCCATTTCTTTAACCGCAGATAATAGAGGTAAATCTGTAGATCCTAATGCCATAACAACAAAACCTAAGGCAGCGATAAACATACCGATTGCAATTTTCTTAGGAGTTGAAGGCTCGATACCACGGTTACGTAACCATCCGAAGATACCAACAATTACTGGAGTTAAGAATACCACAAAGAATGGATTCATCGATTGGAAATTTTCTGGGGATAAGTCCCAAGGACCAAGTTTTAAAAGGGTATAGTCTCTTGCAAAATATGTTAGGGAATATCCATTTTGGTGGAACGAGAACCAGAAGAAAATTACAACCCCAAATACCGCCAACAAAGCATAAATTCGTTGCTTAACTTCTTTAACATCCATCTCAACAACTGTATTGTCAGCTTTTGCCTGGGCAGCTTTAAGTGCAGGATCTGGGAAATTAACTTTATTTTTAAGATAGATAACCAATGAAATCAACATGGCAAGAATCGCAACACCGAATGCATAGTGAAATCCTTCATTAAAAATGTTTAGGTAGTCATTACTGAAAGCAGTAAAATCTGTTATAGCATCAGTACTGATAGTTGCATTATTTGCTAGAGTTGTAAAACGCTCAGCAGCAGCTTCAGATAAAGTACCTCCTAAATGCTGATGACAAAGCTCTGGTAAAGTTGCATTATAGTTATAACCTGCACGTTCTAACCACCAACTTCTTATAGAAGGGGCAATCATTGGCGCAAAGATACCACCAACATTAATAAACATATAGAATAAAGAGAAACCTGAATCTCGAACTTTATCATATTTTGGATTATCATACATCTGACCAACCAGAGCTTGAAGGTTACCTTTGAATAAACCATTACCAAAAGCAATTACCGCAAGCCCAATACAGGTTGCAGTTAGGTATAGAGTTAAGCTTGGTACTGGTGTTGGAGTAGGTATAGCTAAAAGTAGATAACCAAACGCCATCATTAGCAAGCCAGCCAAAATAGTTCCTTTGTAGTTTTTTGTTTTATCAGCAATTATACCCCCTAGAATAGCTAGGAAATAAATAGATGCATAAAATGTGGAATAGATAATACCCGAAGAAGTTTCATCTAATCCAAATTTTGCTTGTAAGAATAATACCAAAATAGCCATCATGGTGTAGAAACCAAATCGTTCTCCCATGTTTGCTAATGCAGCAGGAATTAGTCCTTTAGGATGTCCTTTAAACATAAATGTTAGTTTTAAATTATAATAGTATAGTTTTTCTTGTTTTAAGAATGACAAATATATAGAAAAAAACAGAAGACGGTAATGATTTGTAATCAGAATGAATCTATTTAAAACGTTTTCGGAAGTAGAATTGATTATTTAAAGTTTAGTATCTTTGGTAGAGATACCCAATACATAAGGAATTGAAACGCACAATGCAGTAAAGAAAGTGAACTTTAATCTGAGGAATTGAGCAGTTAGGTTTATCAGACTTTACAGCTTTGCTTCTTAACTTTTTAGTAGCGAGTTATATAACTGTTTAAAACTTAATAAGGATGAAAATATTTTCTGCGAAACAGATTGCTGAAATTGATGCTTATACTATTGAAAATGAGCCAATCTCTTCCATTGAATTAATGGAAAGAGCTGCTGGTGAAATTTACAAATGGATTATGAATCGTTTTCCTGCTCCCCAAAGTTGTAAGGTTTTTGTTGGTACAGGCAATAATGGAGGCGATGGATTGGCTTTGGCGCGTATGTTGGCAGATAAAAATTATTCGGTTGAGGTATTTATCCTTCGAATTAGTGATAAATTATCGGTAGATGCCGAAGCCAATTTGGAACGCTTACGGATGATGAAGACCCTAGATTTGTATGAAATGATTTCTATCGAATCTATGCCTTGGCTTTTTAAAGATGATATTGTTGTGGATGCAATTTTTGGATCGGGATTATCGAGGCCTATAGAAGGTTTAGCTTTGGATGTTGTGAAAGCGATTAATGCTAGCGATGCAAATGTTATTGCCATTGATATTCCATCAGGCTTGATGGGAGAGGATAATTCTAAAAATAATTTGAGAGGAATTATTAAGGCCGATTATACCTTAAGTTTTCAATTTCCTAAATTGGCTTTTCTATTTCCTGAAAATGCTAATTACATAGGAGATTGGGAAATAATTTCAATTGGCCTGCATCCTGATATTATCAGTTCAAAAACAACAGCTTATAAGATATTAAGTAGAGAATTTGTAAAATCTTTACTAATGCCAAGAAAGAAGTTTGATCATAAGGGAACCTATGGACACGGATTGCTGATAAGTGGAAGTTATGGGAAAATGGGAGCTGCGATATTGGCTTCCCGTGCTAGTTTGCGTTCGGGAATTGGTCTGTTAACAACGCATATTCCACGTTTGGGTTATCAAATCCTGCAAACAGCAGTACCCGAAGCTATGGTGAGTATCGATCGATCGGATATTATTTTTACAGAATATCCAGACTTGAGTCAATTTAAAGCGGTAGCCATAGGTCCAGGAATAGATATGAAGCAAAATTCTTTTAAGGCGATGATTGATTTATTGAAGGAGGTTAAAGTTCCAATGGTAATAGATGCTGATGCAATTAATATTATTGGCGAACATCCAGAGTTAAAAAAAGAATTGCCTTTGGGTAGTATTTTCACACCTCACGTTAAGGAGTTTGAACGCTTGGTAGGCAAAAGTGATGATAGTTATACTCGCAATTGCATGCAACGTGAATTTGCAAAAGAACACGGATTAACTTTGATGTTAAAAGGAGCATATACAGCTATTTGTTGTTCAGAAGGAAGCTGTTATTTTAATCCGACAGGCAATCCGGGTATGGCAACTGCTGGTAGTGGTGACGTGTTAACCGGAATAATATTATCTTTGCTTTCGCAGGGATATTCATCGCACATTGCAGCCATAATTGGTGCGTATTTACATGGTTTGGCTGGCGATTTAGCTTCTATTGATGTTGGAGTTGAAGCACTCACAGCAAGTGATATTGTCGATTATTTACCAAAAGCATGGTTGCATTTAAAAAAATAGCAATCTCTGCATATTAGTTATGCAATAATCAACGTTAGTTTTTATAGTAAATTGTAAATAAAAAAATATAGATTGTGATGAACCGAATGATTGTGAGAACTTTATTGGTATCGCTTGTAGTTATTCCCTGTCAGTGGAATGCCAGTGCTCAAAAAAGAAAAACGTTGGATACTCCAAGTACTGTTGTTTATGCTTTGCCTCAGACAGTTATAAGGCTTAATGTAAAGGCCGAAAAAACAATTTTAAAAAGAGGACCTTTTGCCGATTATGCAAAAAAATACCTGAACGTTTCGGACGTTGTTTCTGCAGATGGAGTAGAGTGGAAGCTAAAATCAATTGATGTTTCAGCTTATGGGGAAGTTGATCCGGAACAGTACCATAAAATTACGACTTCGGTAGATTATGAGCCAAGTTTAATTTCATTAACCCCTGAAGGACTAATCTGCGGCTTTAATTTGCAGAAAAAGAAGATGTTGAAAGAAGAAAAAGAATTGGTATTTATTAATGATGATGAGGTAAAAATAGAATATGGAAGATTCTCAATCGATCCGATAATTAAATACAAAGAGGATACTGTTTATAAAGTGGTGGAAACGGATACTGCATTTGTAAAAATTCCAGTTCTTGAGAAGCAAACTTTGGTAAAATCAATTGAGGAAAAAGCCGAAGAAGCAGCCCATCAAATTTTTAAGTTGAGAAAAAGAAGATTTAAAATATTAACAGCAAATTACGAGGTATTGCCTCCAGATGGAAAGGCGTATGAGATAATCGTAAAAGAATTGGAAAAGTTAGAAGAAGATTACTTGTCTCTATTTATTGGTAAGAGAGTTGGTTTTACCGAGAGTTTTCAGTTTTTATATACTCCGCAAAGTAATGAAAATACTGGTGTTGTGTTTAGAATGTCTCCTCAAGCTGGCCCTGTTGGGGTGAATGATTTAGGAGGGAAACCAATTCGTATCGATTTTAAAAATTTAGAAACAATCCGGGAATTGGCTATTGTTCCTACTCCTAGTCTTGTTCCTCAAAAGCAGATATTTTATCGAATCCCTGGAATGGCCGATCTTACTATTATAAACGGAAAGGATATTTTGTATAAAAGTAGAATGGCAATTGCTCAGTTTGGAAAAATTGCGAGTATGCCTGCAGAGGTATTAATGAACGAAAATTACAGTATCGAATTTTATCCCGATTTAGGATCGATTAAGAATGTGAGTAAATAGCTCGGATTTAGATATAAAAAAACCTGTTTGATAGTTCAAACAGGTTTTTTTTGTGAGTCTTAACAGACTGCTATTTTATTAACTTGATTAATCAAGCATTCGTTCTATAGTTTGAGCTCTGTTTGGACCAACAGAAACAACTGTAACAGGCACGCCTGTTTCTTCTTCAATAAAACTGATGTAAGCATTAAATTCTTCCGAAAATTCATTTTCATGAGTCACAGCAGTCATATCAGCTTTCCACCCGCTAAACTCAGTGTAAACAGGTTTAATATCGGCAGTCATTTCGTAAGGAACATGCTCTACTTCTTCACCATTTACAAGGTATGAAGTACAAATTTTAATGGTATCGAAATCATCCATTACGTCGGATTTCATCATGGTTAATTCGGTAACACCGTTAATCATGATTGAATATTTTAAAGCAACTAAATCCAGCCAGCCACATCTTCTTGCACGGCCGGTTGTAGAACCGAATTCATTTCCTTTAGCTCTTAGTAATTCACCATCAGCATCAAAAAGCTCAGTTGGAAATGGTCCCATACCAACTCTAGTGCAATAAGCTTTAAAAATACCTATAACTTTACCAATTTTATTTGGAGCGATGCCTAATCCTGTACAGGCTCCTGCACAAACTGTATTCGATGAAGTTACGAATGGGTATGATCCAAAATCAACATCCAGTAAAGTTCCTTGTGCACCTTCAGCAAGAATTGATTTTCCTTCTTTAAGGGCATCATTTAAGAATTGTTCGCTGTCAATTAACTGAAATTCAGCCAATACTTTAATTCCTTCAAACCATTCTGTTTCATATTCCGAAATATCGTAATCGAACTCGTAAAGTTTGTCAAGCATTAAACGATGCTTATCAACTAAGATATCGTATTTTTCTTTGAAGTTTAAATTAATATCTCCTACACGTAAACCATTTCGTCCTGTTTTATCCATGTAAGTTGGTCCAATTCCTTTAAGAGTAGAACCAATTTTCGATTTTCCCTTAGATGCTTCTGATGCTGCATCAAGAATTCGGTGAGAAGGTAAAATTAAATGTGCCTTCTTCGAAATAAACAAGGTTTTGGATAGATCGATTCCAAGTTTTTTTATTCCTTCAATTTCTTTCTTGA
>JBFFMG010000212.1:0-6851 GCA_041554215.1 Labilibaculum sp. | reverse complement strand
CCTTTACCTTTTGAAGATCTGGAATACCCAATGTTCGGAAAGTTTTAAAAAGAGACTGTGCTCAAAGAGCACAGTCGAAAACAATTATTTTTGAGCAACATCGCTCATATCTTTAACAACAGCTGCTTTGTCAATTTTCAATCTGTTTTGTCCTTCAACCTCCATGATAATAACAGTTTCCTGTATCTCAAGAACTTTCCCGTAAATACCACCTGTAGTCACAACCTTATCTCCTTTTTTCAAATCTTCACGAAACTTTTTCAATTCTTTCTGCTTTTTCATTTGCGGACGAATCATGAAAAAATAAAATACCACTACAATTAGAATTAGAGGTACAAATTGCATAATCGGGTTTTGCCCCTCTTGAGGTTGTGTCATCAATAAAATGTTCAATAAATTATCCATTTCAATCCTGAATTTTAAGGCCTAAGGCCATATTATTATATAAATACTAATTATTCTATTTCACTTGAGCCGTAATAATCAACTCCTTTGTTCCTGACAGAGTATTACAATAAATAGTAATTACCTTGTATTGTATTCCGTATCTGCCTTTTGAGTTAAATTCTACCGTAATATGAGATTCTTCTCCAATTCCTACAGGTTTCTTATCCCATTTAACGACAGTACACCCACAACTTGTTTCAATATTCTTAATTACTAAATCTTTCGCCCCTACATTCTTAAAAAAGAAATCACAAACAACAATTTCACCCTCAGAAATCTCTCCAAATTTATGTATTTCTTTAGTAAACTCAAACTTAGGAAAGCCTTTCATCGGAATAATTTGCTCCGAAGCTATTCCGTTGTTCAATTTACTGTTACGCTCTCCTTTTTTATTTGAAGTGCATTGTAGCAACAACAAAGACAATGTCAACATCAATAGAAACTTACAAAAAGAACATCTTGTTTTAACATCAGATATTTTAACCATTATTTCACAAACAATTTGGTTTTCGAATGTAGTAAATTTTAATGGAAGTCTATTTACCCAGCTTAATTAAAATAAAAAATGCGCATTACCTTTAGATAAGCGCATTCCATATATAGACTTTCTATTTTTATTTTCCTTCAATTAAACCTCTGCCTATTTTATTAACTGTTCCATTAGCCTTTAACTCCTGAACCATTTTATCTAAAATTCCATTAATAAAATTACTACTATTGGCAGTACTGTAAAACTTTGCAATTTCGAGATATTCATTAAAACTAACTTTTACGGGAACACTTGGAAACTCTTTAATTTCAGTAAGAGCCAACTCCATGATCAAAATATCCATATAAGCAATTCGCTCCAAATCCCAATTTTTGGTGTTCGTCTTAATTAACTCCTGATGATCTTGGTGATTAATAATAGCCTTACGAAATAAGGTCTTAACAAACTCTTCATCGTCACGATCCTTAAACAAAGACATTAATGAAACGTGAGAATCGTCATCCTTACTAAAGCCTTTTATGGTTCTTACCACCATACTAATAATAAACTCGATCTCATCATTCCAGTAAATACTCTTTTCCTCCATTACGCCATAAAAATCCTCATCGGCTGCAATAATATGAGTATAAAACTTTTCTACAAATTTTTTATCTCTTGCATAAGTACACTCTGGTGCATTCATATACTCCTGATACAGGTCTGAACTGATCAATTTTTCGCGCAGAATTCGAACGTAATCCTCCTGATCATCCCAACTTACAGTGTTAGAATTAGAATAACTTTTCAACTGAATATTATCAGCCAATTGCTTAATTACAGCATTGTTAACAAATCTGGTATTGGGATTTAAATCCTCGTGAGATGGAATTATTTTGTCTCTTGATTTTTCAATCTTCTTTTCAGAAACAAAAGCAACGTCCACAATAAGTAGAAGTAAATAGTGATACAAATCGTAAGCTTTTCCGACACTAAAGAATAACTCTTTTTCGGCTTTAGCTATTGTGCGATCTTGGTTTTTATAATAGGCATACAAAATCTGTAACACCTTAACACGAAGCAATCTTCTACTAATCATACGTTTACAGAACTTGTCAATTACACTTATTTGGCTGCAAAAATAGGCTTTTTTTACTTGCTAACAAGAAAAAAACAACAATTCCGTTAATATATTTAATTTCACAAGCCACATAGCTTTACATATTAATAATAAGTGTAATAAAGATAAATATTACTGAAAAGGTTTGCATACTCATTTTAAATAACCACATTTTTCTCAATAAAATTCATATTCTTGATAAATAGTACTTATATTTTTTTATTTTTGAATATATAAAATCAAAATAAATAACAAATTATTTCAGATGGAAGGCTACGATAAAAAGGAAGGATTTGAAAAACATAATCGCGATGAAATATATTCAGATGCGGTAAGAGCGGGGAAAAGGACTTATTTTTTTGATGTTAAAGCAACAAAGAAAAACGACTATTACTTAACAATCACCGAAAGTAAAAAACGTTATGACAAAGAAGGTAATTTTTCGTTCGAAAAGCATAAAATATTTTTATACAAGGAAGACTTTGATAAATTTTCAGATGGTCTTTTAGAGGCAATTGATTTTATCAAATCTGCAAATATCGAAAAAGGTGAAGATGTTGGTACTTTCCAAAATTCGGAACATTTAGAACCTGAACATGTATTGGAGGGCGTTGATTCAGAGTCCTTTACAAATATTAAATTTGAAGATTTAACGGAATAATAGTTTCAATATATTTTACAGCTGTCCTTACGGGCAGCTTTTTTTTTGTCCATACGGAATTCACATCCATAAAAAAGCAATTGACTTGGCCCAAGTTTACCTCAAAACACGTATTTTTGCTGTATTTTGGCAAAAATACGTAGGCCAAATCACAATTCCAGCAAAACGTAATGAATTTGATGGCAAAATACCTACTAATAGGGATTGTAATCCACTTATTTTTACAATACGTTTGACTTGTGTAAAGAACAACAGACATTAAAGTATTATCAAAATCGCAATAAGCAGATGCAATTGGCATCATTTATTATATAAAAAAGAATGAAACTTTCCGAATTATCTGATACTCAAGAAGGAATTATTATAAAAGTTCAGGGACATGGTGCCTTTCGGAAAAGAATTACCGAAATGGGCTTTGTAAAGGGTAAAAAGGTTACTGTCATTAAGAATGCTCCTCTCAAAGATCCTGTAGAATATCAAATAATGGGCTATGAAGTTTCTTTAAGAAGAAGTGAAGCCTCACTAATTGAGGTTATCACAAAAGAGGAAGCTAAAAACATAAAAATAAATGGGTTTGAAGGAACTATCAATGATGATATATTAAAAACTTCGGCAAAGGAAAAAGGAAAAAAAATACACGTTGCCTTGGTTGGAAATCCAAATTCCGGTAAAACCACCCTTTTTAATTATGCCTCTGGATCAAAAGAACATGTAGGTAATTACAGCGGAGTAACAGTAGATGCAAAACAAGCCAAAATCAAACAAAATGGCTATCAATTTAACATTACTGACCTTCCGGGTACCTACTCGCTAACAGCTTACTCTCCTGAGGAACTCTACGTTCGAAAATATATCATGAATGAGAGGCCTGATGTAGTGATTAACGTTGTTGATGCATCTAACCTGGAAAGAAATCTCTATTTAACAACACAGTTAATCGATATGGACATAAAGGTAATTATTGCCCTTAACATGTACGATGAACTAGAACAAAAGGGTGCTATTCTCAATTTTAAGGCTCTTGCAAAAATGCTTGGTATTCCAATCATCCCAACGGTTAGCCCGAAAGGTATTGGTATAAAAAACCTATTCGACAAGGTAATTAGTGTATACGAGGACCAGGATCCAATTGTGCGTCACATCCATGTTAATTACGGTAAATCGGTTGAAAGATCTATTGCCAAGATACAACATGAAATAAAAAAAGATGCTAAAATCTGCGCTAAAGCCTCTCCCCGATTTCTATCAATAAAGCTTTTAGAAGCAGACAAGAGTGCTCGGTATTTGATACAGGAAAGTGATGATCATTTCAATATAAAAAAGACCGTAAAGGAAGAAATTCAAAAAATTGAAAAAGAATTTTGCGAAGTTTGTGAAACCGTTATCACCGATTCGAAGTACGGATTTATTGACGGAGCTTTAAAAGAGACGTACAAAGAGAGTCCAATAAAAAGAAGAAGAAAAACGACAATAATAGATACGTTTATTACTCATAAACTATTCAGTTTTCCGATTTTTTTCGTGTTTATGTTTTTAACATTCTATGCCACTTTCAATTTGGGCGAATACCCAATGCAATGGATAGACATGGCAGTAAATGCTTTCGCAGGATTAATTGAACAATTTATGCCCGAAGGTCCATTAAAAGATTTATTGGTAGATGGAATAATTGGTGGTGTTGGTGGCGTAATTGTCTTTCTACCAAATATTCTGATTTTATTCTTCTTTATTTCGTTTATGGAAGATACGGGATACATGGCCAGAGCTGCATTTATCATGGATAAATTAATGCATAAAATAGGTTTGCATGGAAAATCGTTTATACCATTAATTATGGGATTTGGGTGTAATGTACCAGCCTTAATGGCCACCAGAACACTCGAAAATAGAAATGACAGGATACTAACAATGCTGATTATCCCCTTCATGTCTTGCAGTGCCAGGCTACCTATTTATATTCTAATTATCGGAACCTTCTTCCCAGAACATGCAAGTTTAGTTCTGTTCGGAATTTATACTTTTGGAATAGCTCTTGCAATTTTGTTTGCTAAAATATTCAAAGCTAGTTTCTTCAAATCTAAGGAAGCTCCTTTTGTAATGGAATTGCCACCATATCGACTCCCAACACTTAAATCTACATTAATACATATGTGGCATAAGGGGGCTCAGTATTTACAAAAGATGGGAGGAGTTATTCTTCTGGCTTCGATTCTTATTTGGGCTTTGGGCTATTTCCCCAGAGAGGTTAATTTCTCGAAAGATTACGACAAAATAATCACTGAAACCAATCTGAAATATGACACCCAAATAAACAACACTCAACAAAACAACGAGACCTACACAAACCAGTTATTAGTTGAAAAAAAGATAGAAGTTCAAAAACTCCAAAATCTTAAACTGGAAGAGAGACAACAAAAATCTTATATTGGTCAAATTGGTCAATTTGTTGCTCCAGCACTTCACCCTTTGGGTTTCGACTGGAAAATGACTGTAAGCATACTAACTGGTATTGCAGCTAAAGAGGTTGTTGTGAGTACCATGGGAGTTTTGTATCAGGAAGGAGAAGGAACAAGTGAAACCAGCGAAGGATTGCGAACAAAACTAAAAGATCAAAAATTTATTGGTAGTTATCGAACAGGAGAAAACGTTTTTTCAAGTCTGTCTGCTCTCTCATTCCTTATATTTATTCTGATATATTTCCCATGCGTAGCTGTAATAGTTACTATCATCAAGGAAGCAAATTGGAAGTGGGCCACTTTTGTAGTGTTCTATACTACAGGATTGGCTTGGTTAATTTCATTCATTATCTATCAAACTGGTAATTTAATACTTTAAAATTATGAGCTTTCAATTAGTATCGACTTATATAATTGTATTTTTTGCATTCGGATATACACTTTATCAGTTCGTAAAGTTATTCCTAAAGCAGAAATCAAGCTGCGGAGGGGGCTGTGGTGGTTGTGATTTCAAAAGAGAACTCAACAAGCGCAACATCTCTTCAAAAACAATCCCAATGGCTAAAAACCTAACATATCTCAGAAATTAAATTACACTCAAGTAATTATAAGACAATAACTTTATGACTTACAAGGAGACATAACAAAAAAAAAGGACGGCTCTAAAGTCGTCCTTTTTTTTTATTGTTATTTAACGTTTACGCTCCCAAAGTGGCAACCATTACCGCTTTAATTGTATGCAAACGATTCTCAGCTTCATCAAACACTATAGATGCAGGAGATTCAAAAACCTCTTCTGTAACTTCTACACCATCCATGCCAAACTTCTGGAAAACCTCTTCTCCAACTTTTGTCGCTCTATTGTGATACGCTGGCAAACAATGCATAAATTTACACTTATCATTACCTGTCGCAGTCATCAAATCAGCATTTATTTGGTATGGTTTTAAAATACCTATTCTTTCTTCCCACACTTTATCAGGCTCACCCATTGAAACCCAAACATCTGTATAAAGGAAATCACAGCCTTTAACACCAGCTTTAGCATCATCGGTAATTGTAATAGTAGCACCCGTTTCTTTAGCGATCTCCATACATTCAGCTACCAACCCTTCTTCAGGTTGAAGGTTTGCTGGACCAACGATTCTTACATCCATTCCCATTTTTGCAGCACCAACCATTAAAGAGTTGGCCATATTATTACGAGCATCACCTAAATAAGCAAATGACATTTGACTAAGTGGCTTATCTGAATGCTCCATCATTGTTAAAAAGTCAGCCAATATTTGAGTTGGATGAAATTCATCTGTTAAACCATTCCAAACAGGAACACCAGCAAATTTACCTAACTCCTCTACAACCGCCTGTCCATATCCACGATACTCAATACCATCATACATACGGCCTAAAACACGAGCAGTATCTGCCATCGACTCCTTAACACCAATCTGAGAACCTGAAGGACCTAAGTAAGTTACGTGAGCACCTTGATCGTAAGCTGCTGTTTCAAATGCACAACGAGTACGAGTTGAAGATTTTTCAAATATCAAAGCGATATTTTTTCCTTTCATAGTTTGCACTTCTGTACCAGCATATTTTGCTCTTTTAAGATCTCTTGAAAGATCTAACAAATATTGCATTTCCTTTGGAGTAAAATCCAACAACTTTAAAAAGTTTCTGTTTCTTAAATTAAAAGCCATG
>JBFFMG010000211.1:0-6852 GCA_041554215.1 Labilibaculum sp. | reverse complement strand
TACGCGTTCTTAACCAACGGCTTCGAGATTCGTAGCTAGAGTTAGTCTCAATTTCTGATTTAAATAGATGGTCGGGCAGATCTACTGTTTCACCAGCATAGGCGCGCTTGATATGGTCCAATAAGCTAGTAGAGTAGACTTGTGGGCTCTTTAGTATGTTGAACTTGAAAAGAGTAAGTTCTTTTGGTATTTGCCATAGTTCTTCGTAAGCTTTGTTTACAGATATTTGTAGACCATCCATGTCGTATACTTCCAAAGCAAAAGGAGATTGTTCCATCAATAATCGGTACTTTTCTTCACTCTCTTTTAATTTATCTTCTGCTTTTTTACTGGCCGTAATGTCTTGAAATACACAATATGTTTGTTTAAATGAGCCATCGGGATGGCAACCAGTACAACCCTGAAGCGAAATGTGTTTGTAATGCCCTCTTTTGTGCCTTATCTTAAAGTGAACATCATTCACATAGCCACAAGCCTTAAATTTCGGAAAATTTGTATCAAAAACATGTTGCCAATCAGGATGAAGAAAATCACCATAATTCTTACCAATTACCTCTTCCTTTGTGTAGCCTAAAAATTTCAACCAGGTATCATTAACATCAATTATATTGCCATCGCTGTTTAAAGAGTGATAGGAAAGAGGTGCATTTTCGAACAGAGTTTTGTATTTTTTCTCACTTTGCTTTAGTTTGTGATAAGTGATTAATTGATTTATTGCATCTCCTAATCTTCTGCTGATCTCTACAAATAATTTTTTCTCAAGTTTTGTCCAATTCCTAATTTCGGTACATTGATGAATTCCTAATAAATAAGTAAACTTACCAAGCTTAGATATGGCAACAATCATTTCCGATTTAATCTGAAGCTCGTTAACATAAGTTTCATTTGAATCTAAATAGCTTGATGTTAGAACTTCATTGTCAGTATATTTTCTTTTTTCTAAAAGATCACACTGATATTGTTTTGTTGTTTTGTTGTTGTTAAGTATTGAAATACTAGTTACGTTGGCTTTTAAAATTTCGAATGGAGGAAACTGAAAGTTTTTATTAGAATTAGGTGCAGAAAGAAGAAAAGCTCTATCGGATTTAAAAACTTCTTGTACAACACTCAAAACATCCAAAATCATTTTATGTATTTCGGTAGCATTCTGAATAATAGGATGTATTTTTTCTAAAGTATCTATGTATGAGAAGAGATCTTTTTTAGCCTCAACATGTTCAGTTATGTCGCGGGAAATACCAAGTATTAATTTATTGCCATTTTCATTTAATAATGAGACACTAACTTCAACGGGGAATATTGAACCGTCTTTTCGTTTGTGATGGCTAGTTAGCTTACAATATTTCTCACGTTCCAGAATGGTGAAAAAATTATAAACCCGCTCTTCTGATTTATATTCGGCATCAATATCAGAAAGTGAAAGAGACAAAAGCTCCGCTCTTGAATACCCCAAATTAGCACAAGCCTGTGTATTGACTTCTATTATTTTTCCGTCAATATTGGATAAATACATTGCATCTACTGAATTGAGGACTAATGATCGGTATAAATCGGTGTGCTTTTGGTTGGGGATGCTCATTGCACAAAAAAATTAGTTGAGTGAATTCTAATATACAAAAAAATAGCTTTGTTTTATTGTCCCTGCTAGTTATTTAGATATTTTATACGTAGCAGAATTAATTCTTATAGAGTAGTTTATGGTAAAATGTTGATGAGATAACGAGATTTATTATCAGTAGTCCAATGCGATTTCTTTTTTATCGATAACTCGAAAAGCACCTTCGGCAAGAGCCTCCATTTCGTTTTCACCAGGATACACAAAAAAGTTTGTGAGATTTACGACATAAGATTTTAAATCAGAAATGAAGCGCTCCGAATAGGCTATTCCACCCGTTATGATAATTCCATTCGCCTTGCATTTTAGGGCAACATGGTAAGCTCCAATCTCTTTCGCAATTTGATATACAAATGCATCGTAAATAAGTTGTGCTTTTTCATTCCCCAAATCTATTAACTTAAAAACATCCCGAAGATCTTCCACACCCAGATAAGCTTTTAAGCCACTGTTTTTACTCAGTAAGTCTTCCACTTCATTTCTTGGCATGGAGTAGCACAAATCTAGAACACCTCGGGTTGGCAAAGCTCCCGCTCGGTTGGGAGAGAAAGGTCCCATTCCCATCAATGCATCATTTACATCTACAATTTTTCCACCGTCAACTGCAGCAATCGAAATTCCACCACCCAAATGGGCAATCACGTATTTTGCATTTTCGAAAGGAATATTTTGCTGTTTGGCAATTTTTCGAGCAGTCATTTTCATGTTTAAAGGGTGGCCTCTTCGGTTTCGCTCAATGCCTGGTACGCCCGAGATTCTTGCTTTTTCCCAAATGTTGCCGGCTGATACCGGATCAACTGTAAAACTTTCTTCCAAATTAAAGTGTTTTGCCAGTTTATTAGCTAACATACTTCCTAAATTTGAAGCATGATCGCCATATTTTCCCATTTTGGCATCCTCAAGGAAACTATTGTTAATTATGTATGTCCCACCATCAAGAGGTTTCACAATTCCACCGCGACCAACCACACCAACCACAATTAGATTCTTTTTCGATAAGATTTTATCCAAGCCATCTTCTACCATTTGGTATCGATAATTGAATTGATCGGTAATTTTTCGAAATTGATCCAACTCCTTTTGCGAATGGCGAACAATATGTTCATTAATCATCTCTGATCTGTTGTATAATGCGATTTTTGTTGATGTTGATCCTGGGTTGATTACGATGACAATTTCGTTGGTTTTCATACAGATGATGCTAGGTTTTAATAAATGATCTTGAAAGATAAGTAAATGACTTGGCTTTATTTTCTGGTTAGATTCTCTTTTTCACTTTTGCCCAATCTTCGGTAGTTAAAAAACTTTCGTCCATATTTTGAAGCATTTGTTCAAACTTTTTTATGGGAATAGCAAAGCTCAAAGTGTTTGCAGGAACATAGGGTCTTGCCGAAACATCAAACATTCCTATAATGGCCTTTGGATTTTCCTTTTTGCTTTCCTGATAAGGGTAGGAGATAATGGAACCACAACCCGATGAAAAAGGGGCAATGTTGGTAAAAGGATCTGATTGGTCGAAATTGGCAAGGGTAAACAAGCCAGCAAGAATATCCGGAGTCGCAAAGAAAATTACCACATCGGGCTTATCTGTTTCGTTCAACTGATCCCAGCGTTTAAAAGTGATGTATTTTTTGGGAGCCATAAACACAGGAAACTGATCGATTGCTTTTTGAGCTATTTCCGGAGTCTTCAGATATTTTTCTTTGCCAGTTGAGAGAAACATATTTAATCCGGTTGGACGTGCAGCAAAACCAGAATAGCATTTTCCGCCCATGCATCCAATTGAATCGGCCGAAAAACTAGCCGGAGATCCTTTGCGAATTTTATGCAACAGGCCAATGATACAGTTCCACGATTTCGCCACAATTTCCTGATCTTGAACCTTATCGTCACCATACCAAAAACAAATAGGCAAGTCGGTATCACTTCCGAAATATTTAGCCCATTTTGTTATAAATTCTTCTTGAAGTTTTTTTTTCATCACTTTACTATTTTTAATAGTTGGTTGCACTTTTTCAAATGTCCGATTTATAGCATGTTACGCAAGATAGATGTATTGATGTAAAGTTTGGAAAATGAGCATATTGCTAGTTAGTTTCAAATCTCATATCTAAAATCTAAGGATCTATTGATGTTAGTACTTATACAAATATCAGACATGTTTGATTGAATGCCAACAGAAGTCATATGATTTTTTCGATTGCTTATTGCTTCCATTTATTTTTACGACAAAAATCGATGAACTTGCATAATTACAAAGCTTTCATGCATTTGTAAATGTTTTGAAGACCGTTATCTTGTAAAAAAAGATATCTTTGTATGGTATTAATCCGATAAGGTGATTTAGTTATGAACAGAGAATCATTAATAGAAAAATATAATGTACCAGTACCGCGGTACACAAGTTACCCAACTGTTCCTTTTTGGGGAAATGAGCGCCCAGAGGTGGGAGATTGGCTGAAAGTAGTGAAAAGGACTTTTGATGAATCGAATGTTTCCAAAGGAATTAGTGTTTACGTGCATTTGCCTTACTGTGAGAAACTTTGTACTTATTGTGCCTGCACAAAGGTAATTACCCGTAATCATGGAGTAGAAGATCAATATATTGATGCTTTGTTAAAGGAATGGCAAATTTATCTGGATACTTTTCAGGAAGAGCCAATTATTCGAGAACTTCATTTGGGTGGAGGAACACCGACTTTTTTCAATCCTGAAAACTTGAAGAAGCTAATCAATGGTTTGAAAAAGAATGCAAAATTGCATCCGAAGCACGAGTTTAGTTTCGAAGGCCATCCTAATAATACAACTCGAGAGCATTTACAGGCTCTTTACGATGTTGGATTTCGCAGAGTGAGCTACGGAGTTCAGGATTTTGATCCGGAAGTACAACGGGTAATTAACCGTCCGCAAAGTTTCGAAACGGTTAAGGAAGTTACATTAGCGGCGCGCGAAATTGGGTATCATTCGGTAAACTTTGATTTGATTTATGGCCTGCCTAAACAGAAACTAAGTTCGGTGAGTGATACTTTCGATAAAGTTTCGGAACTGAAACCAGACCGAATTGCTTACTATTCATACGCTCATGTACCTTGGAAAACTAAAGGACAACGAATATTTACCGATGCTGATATTCCTGATAGTGCCGGAAAACGAGCTTTGTACGATTTAGGAAATGAGAAATTGGCAGAATTGGGCTACAGCGATGTGGGAATGGATCATTTTTCCTTACCACACGACGAATTGTATATTGCCCGCGAAGCCAAGCGACTGCACCGTAATTTTATGGGCTACAACACTTCGCACACCGAATTGTTAATTGGTTTGGGAGCATCTTCCATTTCCGATGCGAAATATGCTTACGCTCAAAATGCAAAGCTGATTAAGGCTTATGAAGAGGCTTCGATGAAGAATGAACTTGATTTGGAGAAAGGCTACTTTTTAAGCGATGAGGATGTAATAGTAAAACGTGCGATATTAGATATCACTTGTCGTCGAGAATTGTCTTTTACAGACGATTTAAAGGCATATTTGCCTGCAACCATTAAAGAAGAGTTGCAAGTATTGGCCGATGAGGGAATTATTACCGTAGATGATGAGAAATTGATTGTAACCGATTTGGGGATGATCTTCTTGAGAAATATAGCCAAGTTGTTCGATAACAAACTTCGATATGCAAAAAGCGGCGAAGACAATATGTTCTCGAAGGCGATATAGGCACAGATAAAATCAAAAAAAATCCGGTATTCAGAAATGGGTACCGGATTTTTTATGCGTTATATTTTGTGTGTTAAATTGCAAGGTTCGAAGAAAATTGAATTGTGTTTATCTGAAATTTTCATGAAAAAATAAGAGGGGAGACACTTGTAAAATTACCTTACAGTTATATGAATACATTTGGTTTGACCTTCTAAAAGAACGTAACATTTACCTTCATCCTGCATTTTAATTAGAACACGTAGTAATATATTTCGAAGGCGGTAAGTATAAACAGGCTTGCTATTTCCTCGCTCAAAAAAACGTGTTTGGGAAATATCAAAAGTTCGGCCGTAATAATGCGATGAACTATTTGGAGTAGCGTTAACATTGCTCTTGCGCAGCGATTTTTGATCTGCCACGGTTCGTAATATTGATGTAACAGAAAACCGATACTTTCTCATTCCCATTTCTTCGAGTTGCTCGCAAAACTCTTCTCCTAGTAGATCTAAGAATTCCACTGCAGGTTCTTGCAGGTAAGGAAGTGAATTTGTTAAGTGGGGTATTTCATAGAATTCGTTATCGCTTATTTTTTCGAGATCATAATGATCGCCAAAATCATCGGGGTTTTCTTTAAATTCAGTTTTTGAAACCAAAGGTTTCTCCAAGCCTTTGGTTTGGGCAATTTCAAGATGAAAACTGTTGTTATATCGGCGTAGCGCTCTACTTTCCTCTTTTGTAAGTACCGGAACGGAGACCTGACCTTCAGTTTTGCCTTTAGGCTTTAAGCTTTTAGTGATAAATAGTATAGATATAATGCCTGCTACCAGCACAGCAAGTAGTAGCACTTTGCGAACTTTTGGTTTTAATTTTCTTCTAGTCATCTTAAGGTTTTACGCATACAAAGCTAAAAAAAACAAACTTTATTTATTTAAAGTCTGTCTTTTATTATGCTGAGTAAATTCCATAAGTCGACTATTTTTTCAACTGATGGTTGATGTGTTTTATTTTTAAGGGGTTAGGAATAAGTAAAGTTGGCTAGTTTTCGATAGGTCCATTTTGGTAACTGTTAGTAAGCTTGAAAGCTTGTGCAATATTTAGTGGCGTGAGGATTCCTTTGCGCTGCTAATAGTCTCATATTATTTCGCTCATTTACTTGAGGAATAATACTTTATCGTTATTTTTCACCTAATTCCGCAGTCAATTTTATTGGTTTAATTATTTCTGATTACTTCTTTTACTTGTTAGGCGCAATATAGAATATCCTAAAATCCCAGAAATAATCGATCCGATAATAATTCCAACTTTTGCAGAATTAATACTTATTAAATCGCCTGCAAAAGCCAAATTGTCAATAAAAATTGACATTGTAAACCCAACGCCTGCAATGGCGGCAATCCCTAATATTTGCTTGAACTTTACACCAGAAGGCAATTCGGTTAATTTGAACTTTATACCTAAATATGAGAACAATGCAACGCCAACAAATTTACCAACGAATAGGCTAATTGTAATATTTGTCATCAAGGAAAAATCAAAATCGT
>JBFFMG010000210.1:0-6873 GCA_041554215.1 Labilibaculum sp. | reverse complement strand
TATCAGGTTTAATTGCTTCTATGATGAATGTTGAAGCACTTTATTTACTTAGCAATATTAATGGAATTTACACAGGAAACCCAAATGATTCGAATTCTACTTTAGTACAAACGGTAAATGGTGATATCAACCGATTAAAACAATATATCACCACACAAAAATCTAATTTTGGAAGAGGTGGAATGCTAACAAAATGCAGTATTGCCGGAAGAGTTGCCAAATCTGGAATACCAGTACACATTGCCAATGGTGGAATTGACAACATTGTCCTAGAACTGGTCAATTCACCAGATAATGTGAATCACACCTGTTTTAGTGCAAGTAAGAAGGCATCAACAGTAAAACAATGGCTGGCAGGATCTGATGGTTTTGAAAAGGCGAAATTGGTTATTAATAAAGGTGCTGAAGAGGCTTTGTGTTCTATAGATGCAACAAGTTTACTACCTATTGGAATCATGAAAATAATTGGCGATTTTGAAAAAGGTGATATCATTAAAATTGTTGGTTCTTCAGGAAAAATAATCGGACTTGGAAAAACTCAATACAATAAGAGTAAAGCGGAAAGCTACATTGGAAAAACGGGAACAAAACCACTGGTTCATTACGATTACCTTTTCCTATACTAGAACTGTAAATAAATGCCATCGTATCAATCGTATAAAAAAGAATTACATACAATATTTGATTTAAACTCATAATCGTTGAAAACATGAATTGCACGGAACAACTATATAAAATTAAAGAAGCCTCCAGAACCATGTGCTTACTAAGTTCTGAAACAATAAATAATGTGTTGGGAGATTTAGCAAAATCTCTAAGAGAGGAAACAGAACAGATTCTTGAAGCCAATAAAAGAGATTTGGACTTAATGTCGGAATACGATCCAAAATATGATCGTTTATTATTGAGTGAAGAAAGAATTACAGGAATTGCTGAGGATATTGATAATACAGTAAAACTGACTTCTCCATTAGGGAAAATTCTCTCTATGAAAACGCTTGAAAATGGTTTAATAATTAAAAAAGTTAGCGTTCCCTTAGGAACAGTAGGTGTTATATATGAAGCTCGACCTAATGTTACATTAGATGTATTTGCTCTTTGTTTTAAATCTGGTAATGCCTGTGTTTTAAAAGGTGGTAGTGATGCCGAAAATTCGAATAAAGTTTTGGTTGAACTAATCAAGAAGACTCTTATCAAAAATGAGATTAATCCTGATATTATTCAATTACTACCTTCGCACAGAGAAGCGGCCACTGAATTAATGAATGCAATTGGTTTTGTTGATGTTTTAATACCTAGAGGTTCTCAAAATTTAATTAACACTGTACGACAAAACTCGAAGGTTCCGGTAATTGAAACTGGAGCTGGAATTGTGCATACGTATTTCGATAAAGATGGAGATTTGGAAAAAGCAAAACAAATTGTATACAATGCCAAAACCCGCAGAGTAAGTGTTTGCAACGCACTAGACTGTCTTATTGTGCATAAAGATCGCCTTTCTGATTTGTCAGCACTAGTAAATAAACTACAGGATAAAAAAGTGGAAATATTTGCAGATCAAGAAGCATATGATGCTATTAAATATACTTACCCAAATACTCTTCTGAAATTAGCTAACGAGTCTTCTTTTGGAAATGAGTTCTTGAGTCATAAAATGTCTATTAAAACGGCTCAAAATTTTCAAGAAGCTACAGATCACATTTACAGGTATAGTTCGAAGCATAGCGAAGCTATTATTAGCAAAAACTGCAAAACCATAAGTGACTTTTTCTCAGTGGTTGATGCTGCTGCAATCTATTCTAATACTTCAACTGCATTTACCGATGGTGCACAATTTGGTTTAGGTGCTGAAATAGGAATTAGCACCCAAAAATTACATGCCCGAGGACCAATGGCTTTGGAAGAATTATGCTCTTATAAGTGGTTAATTACTGGTGATGGTCAAATTAGAGAGTAAATCAAAATTTGCAAGTAATATTTCAAATATAATCCGGCGAATATTTATATTCTGCCGGATTTTTTATTTCTAACTTTCTTTAAATTGAAGGATTCGTAGTCTAAAATTACCAAATCAATAAAAAGAAAGGATAAACACATATTAAACTAACTCAGATCTAACAATAAAACAAAACATAAACACTTCATCTTTGTTGATTAAAAGACAAATATAATACACAAAAGGATTAATATAAGTGATTACACTCCTTCTTTATATTTTCAAAAACCATACTGAAAACTATTAGAATCATTAATCTTAGCACAGTGCGAAGAGTTGCCGATAGTGAGGAGCCAAGGCGTTCGCAAACAATTCATTGAAATTTGCAAAAAATTTCTGCTTTAACAATGCTCTCTAAATCACTAGTGCAAGTATGTAACTAATGTTTGATATTTTATAAGAATCAACCGAAATTAGTTACTATCTAAACTAATGCTGAATATAAAACTCAATCTTTTGCGTAATTTAGCCTTTCTAATTTCAAGAACAAGTACAAATATGAATCAAAAACTATCTTTTTATACTGGTCGAATAAATAACTTTAGCAAGCAATGTGTTGATCTTCAAAAACAAAATCGCAATCTTTCTTTCTTGCGTCTGTTTAGTGCTGTTGGAGCTTTCGTTTCATTTTATGCAATTGTATCTTATTCTCCTTTAATTGCAAGTACCGTTGCTATTACACTAGTATTCTCATTGATCTATTTTGTGAGAAGGTACAATCGGAACAGTAAAAATATTAAACGACTAAAGGCGTTAATAAAAATCAATGAAAACGAAGTCTCTTGTTTACAAACACGCCACAGCAGTCTTTTTTACAATGGCCAAGAATACTTGGAAGCAAATCATTCATACGCATCAGATTTGGATGTATTTGGCAAACATTCCCTTTTTCAGTTAATTAACCGCAGTGTTACAAAAACAGGAAATAACACTCTTGCTGGTTGGCTTTCTAAACCATCGTCGAACAAAGAAATTAGCAAAAGACAAGAAGCCGTTAAAGAATTGTCGAAAAAAATTGATTGGAGACAAAATATCATTCAATATGGTATTACAAGCAAACTAGAATACGACGATCCCAATTTTGTGATTGAATGGGGTAATGAGCCTTCTCCTTTTCATGGGAAAAGACTATTGCAGATTGCGGTAACAATTATGCCTTTCCTATCATTAGCGGCCTTGGTATACTCTTTTATTGGCTCGCAAGCTCCCATTACAATAATGCTTCTGGCTAGTATAGGGGTTCATTACTATAATTTTAGGAAAGTTAGCAGAACACATGAACAAACGGCCAGAAGAGGTCAGATGCTAAAAACATACTCCTATATCATTGAACAGTTCGAAAAAGAAAATTGGGAATCTGAAAAATTAAATGACCTTAAGACCACATTGGCGAGTAATGACAAGGCTACTTACAAAAAAATCAACCAATTAACCAGCCTAATAGAATTACTGGATCAGCGCTTAAATATTATAATTCAAATTCTTATTAACCTTTTGTTTTTCTACGAACTACATCTTCTATTCCGAATTGATAAATGGAAGCAAAAATACGGCCATGACATTGGCAAATGGTTTGATGCAATTAGTGAGATTGAAGCTATTTCCAGCATATCTAATTTGAGGTTTAATCATGAGGATTGGGCTTTCCCTGCAATCTCAGAAAACCACTTTGAGCTAAATTTAAAAGATGCTGGTCATCCAATGATTAATGAGAAAGCGAGAGTAAACAATGACTATCAGCTAAACGGACCAGGAACTGTACATATCGTTACCGGATCGAATATGGCAGGGAAAAGTACTTTCTTACGAACCGTTGGGGTAAATGTGGTGATGGCTTTAGCAGGCGCTCCTATTTGTGCAAAAGAAATGACTGTTTCAAATGTGGAAATTAATACTTCTATGAGGATTAAAGATTCGATAGAAGACAATGAATCTTCTTTTTATGCAGAACTAAAGAGAATTCAGCAAGTTATTGAAAAAGTAAACCGAAAAGAGAAGACATTATTGTTGTTGGATGAAATTTTGAGGGGAACTAATTCGAAAGATAAACACACAGGTTCACGAGCATTGATAAAACAATTGGTAAAACACGATGCCGTTGCAATGGTCGCAACTCATGATCTGGAATTATCAATATTGGAAGAAGAATTACCTGGACAGGTTGAAAATCGATTTTTTGACATTAAAATTGATGGTGAGCAACTGTATTTCGATTATAAAGTTCAGAAGGGGTTTTGTAAAACCTTTAACGCTCCTATTTTAATGCAAAAAATGGGAATAGATTTGGAAATATTGAAAGAAGCTTAATATTCAAAATATCTTACTCTTGCTAAGTTAAAAAAAAGCCGAATCAGAAATGATTCGGCTTTTACTGTACTTGTATTTTTTGAACTAAGCCACAGGCTTTATTTTGAAAGATCGTATAAAAAAGAACAATCCAATCAAAACAAACGGAATACTTAGTAACTGTCCCATATTCAACGCCATTCCCTGTTCAAAAGCTTCCTGATTCTCTTTCACAAACTCAATAAAGAAACGAGCCGTAAAAATCATCACGAAAAAAGCTCCAAATAATCTGCCGCTGTATTGTTTAGCATTGGTTTTCCAATACATAAAAGACAGCACAAGAAAGGAAATCAAATAACAAATTGCCTCATATAACTGTGCTGGATGCCTTGGTGCTTTTGGCTCATA
Organism: Labilibaculum sp.; assembly: GCA_041554215.1. GTDB lineage: Bacteria > Bacteroidota > Bacteroidia > Bacteroidales > Marinifilaceae > Labilibaculum. The sequence continues at coordinate 2,183 of JBFFMG010000210.1, read as the reverse complement.
AATAGATGCCCTTATGAATTGAAATCCCCATTCCGAATGAGTTTGAGTTCCAATAATCTCCGAATTCATCAAATTTCCCAAACGAATAAAACATCCTGCCAAAGCAACCGGAATTACTACGTAATCCAATATCCAAAGCATTGATTTCTTGCTTACTTTCTTTGAATAAAACCACAAAGCAACAAGAATACCAATTGTAGCGCCATGAGAAGCTAATCCTCCGCGCCAAATTTTAATAATTTCGGCTGGATGCTGAGAATAGAATTCCCACCCATAAAAGAAAACATGTCCCAAACGAGCTCCTACAACAGTTGCAATCATGGTATAGAGAAACAACTTATCAAGCCATTCCAGTTTAATACCATCTTTCTTAAACATCTTCTCTACCAAATAATATCCTAACAAAAAGCCTAAAGCGAAAAGTAATCCATACCAACGCACTGCTAAAGGGCCAATTTTAAATATTTCTGGGTCGATATCCCAAAGGATTGAAAGCAACATATGTATTATTTTAAATTTCGGTAAACAAAACTAAATGGATTGTTTCAGAAATTGAAACAATCCATGTGAATTTAGTATGATTTTTTTAATTATGGAAATTAAGCTGGAATTCCTTTTCCGTGGCATTGTTTAAATTTTTTACCACTACCACAAGGACAAGCTTCATTTCTACCCACTTTTTGAGCTACGCGAACTGGCTCCAGTTTCTTAGGTTCGGATTTTTCTCTGCCCCCTCCAACTTCCTCTTTTGACGTTTTTAGATTACTCAAATCGGTTCTCTTTCTCTCCTCTGCCTTGCGAACATCTTCTGGATCGGACAATGGAATATGCCCTTTCATTAAGCTACTAACAACGCTCTTATTCACAGTCTCGATCATTGTTTTAAACAAATTAAACGATTCAAATTTGTAAATCAACAATGGATCTTTTTGTTCGTATGATGCATTCTGAACCGATTGTTTCAAGTCATCCATCTCACGTAAGTGTTCTTTCCAAGAATCATCAATAGTTGCCAATATAGAAACCTTTTCGAAAGAACGAACCAAATCTTCAGCCTTGCTATCATATGCCTTCTTTAAGTTGGTTACAACCTGGAACATTTTAGAACCATCAGTGAATGGAACTACAATATTCTCGTACATTTCAGCCTTCGATTCATAAACATTCTTAATTACAGGAAAAGCCTGTTTACTAATTGCTTCTACTTTTCGCTTGTAGTTATCCAAAACTAGTGCATAAATTTTATCAGAAATCACTTCCGGCTTCTCCTTCATGAATTCCTCTTCGCTAACTGGAGATTCTGCTGAAAAAGTGCGGATTAATTCCATCTTAAACTCTTCAAAATCACCACCATGATATTCATTAGCAATCAATTCTGACAAATCAAACATCATATTGGCAATATCCACCTGAATACGCTCACCAAATAAGGCATGACGACGACGCTTATAGATAACCTCACGTTGTGAGTTCATTACATCATCGTACTCCAATAATCTTTTACGAATACCAAAGTTATTTTCTTCTACTTTTTTCTGTGCACGTTCTATCGATTTAGTAATCATGCTGTGCTGGATTACCTCACCCTCTTTCAGCCCCATTCTATCCATCAACTTCACAATACGATCTGAGCTAAACAAACGCATCAAATCATCTTCCAAAGAAACAAAGAATTGAGAAGAACCAACATCTCCCTGACGACCAGCACGACCACGTAACTGACGATCGACACGACGAGAATCGTGACGTTCGGTACCAATAATTGCCAAACCACCTGCAGCTTTCACGGCATCGGTTAGTTTAATATCTGTACCACGACCAGCCATATTGGTTGCAATAGTTACAGTACCTGATTGTCCTGCTTCTGCAACAATATCCGCTTCACGCTGATGAAGTTTTGCATTCAGTACATTATGCTTTATACCCTTAATTTTAAGCATACGACCTAATAATTCGGAAATTTCAACCGAGGTTGTACCCACCAACACCGGACGGCCAGCTTCAACTAAAGCTACAATCTCATCAATTACAGCAGAATATTTTTCACGTTTTGTTTTGTAAACCAAATCCTCACGGTCATCACGACAAATTGGGCGATTAGTTGGAATTACCACTACCTCTAATTTATAGATATCCCAAAGCTCACCTGCTTCTGTTTCAGCAGTACCCGTCATACCTGAAAG
>JBFFMG010000209.1:0-6892 GCA_041554215.1 Labilibaculum sp. | reverse complement strand
GCTTGGCCAGGAATTTTCAGGTTATGTATCTCAAATAGATCATGGTTTAAAAGCCCTTAAAAGTACTTTAGATCATCTAAGTGAATTGGCATTAGGCGGAACAGCTGTAGGAACAGGACTAAATACACCGAAAGGATATGATGCAGCAGTAACACAAAAAATTGCAGAACTCACTGGTTTTCCATTTATTACAGCGCCCAATAAATTTGAAGCCATCGCAGCACACGATGGTATGGTTGAATTATCGGGAGCATTAAAGCGTTGTGCCGTTTCATTGATGAAAATAGGAAATGACATAAGAATGTTAAGTTCTGGTCCCCGTTGTGGCATAGGTGAAATTATTATTCCAGAAAACGAACCGGGTTCGTCCATTATGCCGGGTAAAGTAAATCCGACTCAAACAGAAGCTTTAACAATGGTATGCGCCCAGGTAATGGGAAATGATGTTGCTGTATCCATAGGAGGTTCAAACGGGCAGTTTGAATTGAATGCATTTAAACCACTTATTGCTGTTAATGTATTACAATCAGCCCGCTTGATAGGAGATGCCTGTGCTTCATTCAATAAGAATTGCGTTGTAGGAATTCTGCCGAATTTCCCAATACTAAAACAAAATCTTGAAAAATCTCTTATGTTGGTAACGGCACTCAATTCGCATATAGGTTATGAAAATGCCGCCATAATTGTAAAGAAAGCACATGCGGAAAACAAAACTTTGCGCGAAGCAGCTTTGGAACTTAATCTTGTGAGCAATGAACAATTTGATAAATGGGTGAATCCGGAAGATATGTGTGGATCAATGGAATAGTTGGTAATAAATTCGCCTCGTGTCTTGAATCTCATATCTCACGATTTATTGTTTTAGGTAGTGCGAGTGTTTTTATTACTGTGCCGTAGCATTCAATTAGCAAGCACTCTTTATCGGCAGAATTGAGCAGTTCCTTTATTCATACAGATATTGTTTAAATTATTAATTTTTAAAACGAACCCTGTTTAATTTAGAGGGACATTTAAAAGTTCAATTGCCTTCATACGATCATTTAAAATTTTAACTGTGTTCTTGTTATAACGATCGCTTTTAGGGTCAAATTTTGAATAATATAAATTTAAAGCCATTGCAACTCCAAAAGTATAGAGACCACTTACGTGTACATCCGAACCCGTTTTTGAAATATAGTATTGTTTAAGCGATCTTTCTTGACCAACCCATTTGTAATAAACAGAATATTCTCTTTTTTGTTTTGCCCAGCTGGAAGCTTGATATTCCTTACTGTTTACAAACATCCAAAATACTTTAATTCGTGATGAATGATCAGAAGTAATGTTTGTTGCCCAATCCTTAACAACTTTGCTGTTTTCAGGATATCTTCCAAGAACTCCTTCGTATAATGTGTGTACAAATGAGCTTGGTGATGAATACCAATTAATTTTTTCAGGGTAAGGAACACCATAACTGTCTAATGAGAAAAAAGCAACTAAAATTATTGTGATAATTGTTTTAGAATTCATAATTGTATTTTTTAGATGTGTAATTAAAGTTATGAAAAAAATGAAACGCATTAAAATATTTATTGTAAGCGAAATAGATCCTGTTAAAGCTTTTGGAACGATAATGGAAATCATGGAAGTTTTTGAAAAATCAGAATCAAAGAATCTTATAGAACATGAATTGATATTCCCTTTGTAGGATAATTTTAATTGGGCTTATCCTTCTGGATATTAATTTCAGATAGTTTGCGAAATAGGAATGTAAGCGGAAGCAACTCAGTGCCTTTTTCCTTCCAAAGAATATCTGCAATAACAAAATGACATATTCTGCAAAAAACATCTAAATTTATAGAACTGCACACACTATAAAGAGAAGGATGATTGAACCGAATCGAAACCTGAATAAAACCATTCTGCTGGCTGTTACCATGGCATCCAATTTTCTGAATCCCTTAATGGGAGCGGCCGTTAATGTGGCTTTGCCCCGAATTGGGGAAGAATTGTCGATGTCGGCCGTGGGCTTAAGTTGGGTGAGTATGTCTTTTTTGCTGGCTTCGTCGGTGTTTTTAGTCCCTTTCGGTAAAATAAGCGACAATTGGGGACGTGTGAAAATGTTTTTGTACAGCAATGTATTATTTGGTTTTGCCACTTTATTCTGCGCCTTTTCTTTTTCGTCCGAAACATTACTAATGGGTCGTTTATTACAGGGGATTGGGGCTGCAGGCATATTTGCCTCGAACATGGCCATTGTAATATCGGCTTTTGAACCACACGAAAGAGGTAAAATGATTGGATTAAATGTGATGGCCGTTTACGTAGGCTTATCCATTGCTCCGGTTTTGGGCGGCATTTTAACCGAATCCTTGGGCTGGCGTTCCTTGTTCTTTATTAATGCAGGGGCAGTCTTGCTGATAATAATGGCAATACTCACAAAAATTAAAGCCGAATGGGCAGTTCCAGACAAGGCTAAATTCGACATTCAGGGGAGCTTGATTTATATGCTTTCCGTGTCGGGATTGATGTATGGGTTTTCGCATTTGCCAAAAACGGAAGCAATTGTGTTCACTTTATTGGGAATTACAGGCTTGCTTATTTTTGTCAGATACGAGTTAAAACAATCAAACCCGGTTTTCGAAATGCACTTGTTCTTTAAAAACAAGTTGTTTGCCTTCTCCAATTTATCCGCTTTTATTAATTATGCAGCCACCTTTGCCATCACATTCGTTTTTAGTTTGTATCTGCAATACGTGAAAGGTTTATCGCCCAAAGAGGCTGGTTTTATTTTAATTGCACAACCTGTAGTTATGGCTTTAGTTGCATTCTTCTCGGGGAAATTGTCGGATACAAAAGACCCGCGTATATTGGCATCCACAGGCATGGGAATAAGTGCAATAGGACTGTTACTGCTTTGCTTCATAAGCAAAGAAACGCCTTATGCCTATATTGTTTTTGCTTTGCTGATTTTAGGATTTGGTTTTGGCCTGTTTTCATCGCCCAATACAAATTCAATAATGAGTTCGGTAGAAAAACGTTTTTTAGGACTTGCATCGGCAACAGTTGCTACCATGCGAACCACCGGCATGATGTTCAGCATGGCTGTTGCGGCTCTTTCGGTACATGTGTTTTTAGGAGATGCTAAAATTAATGCCGGAAATCTCGATTCATTCATGGTAAGTATGAGAGTGATTGTCATCAGTTTTACAGTTTTGTGTGTGATCGGAATTTTTACTTCCCTGGTAGGCAGGCGGAAAATTACAGGCAATTAAGTTTTTGGAATAGGGGCACAGAAATATTCTGCTGGTTATTTGCAACATCCTGACAGCGTCGAAGACCTGTTAGCATTTTGGCATTTTTGTTTACTCCCGATTATTTTTTTGTAGATTCGGAGACCCAATGTAATTGGGTGGTGTTATGATCTGGTTGGCTGTAAACTTAAAAAAGACAAAATGAACAAAGTACCTGTAATACGAAAGAATAGCTACAAAGATTACCTAAACACCAGTATCCTTGGTGGATTCTTTATCGGATTAATTTTTGGTTTTATTGCATTGATGAATACAGGCTCTTTTATGTACTTTTTGGGTGTTGGCGGTGCTTTATGGATTTTAATAATTTTTATTTATATGTTAATAGGCTTTCCTCGTGAAGAATACTTCAAAAGAAAGAAAAGAATAGAAAAACTAGAGTCAGGAAAATATATTTATTTGTATGAAAATAATTTTAAATTGCATGAAGACTTGTTTTTTGAGGGATATATAATGAATACTATATTAGGATTTATCCAATAATTAAATGGGCTGAGAAGGGTGATGATATAGAGTACGAAATTATTGAGGCTTATTATGATTTTGATGAAAATAAACTGAGTTGTGAAAGGGAGACTGATTTGAGTGGAGAATATTTTCTTGGCAAATTGAATTTTGAAAATCAGGTTGTTACCTATGTGCCAAGAGATGGGGGATTTGTAAATTTTAAGGAAAACCTGGAGGGTCTTATGAATATTCTCAAAAGAGAAGCCTTATATCCCATTGATATAAGTGTTTGGAAAAAAAAGATAGGTGAATTCATAAAAAAAGAAAAGGAAGATGAGTTGGAATCCCGCACTGTACACCTATTGAAAATTGAGAAAATATTAGATGTTAAATATATTAAAGCTGAAAAATAAGAGGCTAATAATGTTTGAGTTTTATAGCGGTTAGAGTGGATTCGTGCAATAGATCTCTATTTAATTGTTCTGAAACTATCCCGCAATATCGCTGCAAAAACTCACAACAAATTCTTAAACCAATAGATCAGGTTCTCAACCTGTTTTTTCTAAACTCACTTAGATTCAGGAAAGGGAATATTTAGTTGTGCCTCATGCAAAGAACGATCCAACCTGCAAGCAAAGACTTGTATTGCATAAATTGTTTTTTTGCCGATGAGCGACAGGAAAAAAACATTGAAGTCTCAATAAAAAGTCATAACTTTTTGGGTGTATTAATGCCATTTCGCTATGAAAAGGATGCTTTCTAAATTTCTGCGGAGAAATTATGTTCTGATCTTTATAGTCAGTATGCTGCTGGGTATTTCCGAATTGCACGGACAATCTTCAATTCATGGGGATATTGGTGTAGGCGGGGGATTGAGTTATGGTGGCTTAGGGGCACGATTCACCTACAAACCCATCGATCAACTTGGTTTATTTGGTTCTCTGGGTTATAACCTCGATGCGCAGGGATATAACATGGGGGTACAGTTTCATTTGCCATCCCAAAAAAGGCTGAGTGCCTATATTACCGGCATGTACGGATACAATACAGTATTAATTGTTGATGCCATCGCTATGAAAAGCAAAACTACTTATTATGGGCTTTCGACAGGTGTTGGTGTTGAATTCAAATTAAAGGAAAAATCATTTTTATGTGCTGAAGTACTCTTGCCGTTTCGTCCACAAGTTTACAAAGATGCAGTTGATGATCTTGAAATGATTGATTATGAAATTAAAGACCCCTTGCCTGTAGTTTTTTGTATTGGTTATCATTTAAAATTTTGAATTCAAAGAAATGAGTACAGGACTTACCATATGGTATAAGTGCAGACCTAAGACAGGCATTGTTACGCTTATTATAGTTTGTCAAAGTGTATTTCTGAATTCCTGTTTTGAAAATCCTTCCCCTCCTGAACTTATAACACAGGAGCTGGAACTTGTTGATGCAGTAACCATAATAAGCGGTGGAAGTATCACTGACGATGGTGATACAGAGATTTTTCAAAAAGGTGTTTGCATGAGTCTGAACAATACTCCAACAATGCAGGATTTTTTCACTATGGATGGTGTTGGTAATTCTGATTTTACCACAATTCTAAACCTGGATCCCGATAACACTTATTACATTAGAGCTTATGCCATTAATGGCGCAGGCATTGGGTATGGAAATATTTTATCCATCACATTGAATCCACTGCCTTTTACCGAGGCTGTTATCATGGATTTTGGAGATATTACCGGCAATCAGGCATTTATGAGAGGACGTATTGAGTCGAATCAAACAATTACTTCAAGAGGAGCCTGCTGGAGCACCTCACAGAATCCTACCATTAGCGATAGTAAAACCGATGCCGGAAGTGGTACAGGAATTTTCGAAACTACCATTACCGGACTTACACCGGATACAAGATATTATACCCGCGCTTATGCGGCTACCGATACCGAAGTTTTTTACAGTAGTAACTATGAATTCACCACCTTGGGATACCCTCAGCTCACAACCAAGGAAATAATCAACGCAGGAACTTTTGTGATTTCTACCGGAGGCGATATGATTTCGCAGGGGCTGATCTTGAATGCAGGAGTTTGCTGGAGTACTAATCCATCACCGACTATTGCTGATAGTAAAACCGAGGATCAACTTGTTTATACATCTTTTACCAGCGATCCATATGGACTATTGCCGGCAACGACTTACTATATACGAAGTTATGCTTCCAATATTGCGGGTACCGGATATGGTAATGAATTAGTAATTACCATGCCTGATGCAGCCGTATATGATCTGGATGGGAATCCATACTCATCTGTAAGCATTGGTTCACAAATCTGGTTGACCGAAAATCTTAGAACCACAAAATATGCCAATGGCGAAAATATTCCCAATATTATTAATGATGACGATTGGCAGAATGCCACATCCGGAGCCTGGAGCTATCATGAAAATATTCCTGATTATGAAGTGCCATATGGTAAATTGTACAACTGGTTTACTGTAATCGATTCCCGTAATGTCTGTCCTTCAGGATGGCATGTTCCGAGCGATACAGAATGGCAAACACTTATTACTTTCCTAGGCGGCAGTGATCTTGCCGGTAATAAATTGAAAGAAGCAGGAACAGCACACTGGCAAGCTAATAATGATTTTGCAACTAACAGTAGTGGGTTCACCGGATTGCCCGGAGGAGCTCAAAGTGCTTCGCCTGGATATTCGTACCCCATTCAAAGCCTGGGAATGTTTTGGAGTACTACTCCTGTTGATGGAGAAAATGCTTACGGTTATTATTTATTTGATTCCTATCAATCCATCAATAAGCAGGAATATATCAAACAAACTGGTCTTTCAGTGCGATGTATAAAAGATTAAAGCTCATTCTTTCTTTAATTTCCGGACTTTGGCATATTCTTTTTATTCCTGATTATTTTTGGGTTAAGCAAATCTTCTAAAAACACATATTGTGGGGTCTTGTTTATTGTATATAGTCAATTTAATGATTAAAATTTTAAGAGCTTGTTTCTTATTTACTGCACCAGCAATAAATAATTCCGACCGGATTAATTACAAATATTAAAACATTTATAAAGATATTTTTAGGTATTTTGCAATACGGTAGTGAGCAACGAGCAATTTGGCTTGCAGGGGTAGAGCAATTG
>JBFFMG010000208.1:0-6899 GCA_041554215.1 Labilibaculum sp. | reverse complement strand
ACGAAAGCTTCGGCTATTACCGAAGCAATTGCGGCACCTTTTATTCCCATTTCTGGAAAACCCCATTCGCCAAATATCAATACATAATCAAAAAAGATATTTATAATTGCCATAAAGGCGGTACTCCAAATAATTATTCTTGTTTTAGCAACACCAATATAAAAGGCTCGAAATAAAATATTTACGCATGCAAATAAAATTCCCCATGCTCGATATGAAATGTAATCAATGCTGGCATCGTAAATTGCTGTCGATTTTACTATTGCTTTTAAAATTGGAGGTGCTTGAATTTCCATAAATACTACCAATAGAATCGCTAAAATCACCAAAAAATACAAGGCATGATCAAAGGTCTTTCCTACAAGTTTTAGATTTCCTTCTCCAACCCTTCTTGAGATTACTATTTGAGCACCTAAGCCAAAACCCCAGGCAAGCATTACAATTGCAAAATAAAAAATAGTTGCAATTGCTGCTGCACCAAGAGCGGTTTCACTTAAATGACCTAAAAAGGCTGTATCTGTAAGAGCTATAATATTTTGAGCTAAACTTCCTAAAATAATAGGATAAGCTATCTTCCAAATACTTTTATAATTGGTTTGCGTCTTCAATTTTGGTATTTATTTAGTTAGCAGCAACATTCCAGTACTACTTTCCCTGTATGTAAACAAAAGAATCGTCAGTCCAAAATTACCGGAAATATTCGGGATTGAACTGACGAATTATCTATTTATTTTTAGACTTAATTCTACCTCATTATTTCAAATAGTCATCAAAATAGTTGCTTACTTTTTGTTTTAGGTGAATCCGATCACGTCCACGAACATTATGCTCTGCGCTAGGATATGGAAAATAATCAACCTGTATGTTATTCTTAATGCACTCTCTAACAAAATTCAGACTGTGCTGCCAAAGAACAGTATTATCCATTGCACCCTGACAAATCAGTAATTTGCCTTTTAAATCTTTTACTTTTGCGATTAATGAAGTTTTTGCATATCCTTCTGGATTCTCCTCCGGGGTATCCATGTAGCGTTCACCATACATTGCTTCATACCATTTCCAATCAATAACCGGACCGCCGGCTACTCCAACTTTAAACACTTCAGGATAATTTGTAATTAATGAAATGGTCATAAAACCACCATAACTCCAGCCATGTACACCAAAACGATCGGCATCAACATAAGGTAATGATTTTAAAAAATCAACTCCTTTCATTTGATCTGCCATTTCCGGCTGACCGCACTGACGGTGAATAACAGCTTCAAATTCCTTTCCCCTATTTGCTGATCCTCTATTATCCAAAACATAAATCAAATAACCATTCTGAGCCATATATTGCTCCCACAAGCGAGAACCACCCAACCAATTATTAGTTACCATTTGTGCATGAGGACCTCCATAAACGTAAATAACTACCGGATATTTCTTGTTTGGATCAAAACCTTCAGGTTTCACCATGCGATAATGTAAATCGGTCTTTTCATCTGCAGATTTAATTGTACCCAAAGAAATTTCTCCCAAATTGTAATCTGCAAGTTTATTTTCAGCATTCACCAATTCTTTTATCACTTTGCCTTTTGCATCAGCAATATTAATTTTTCGTGGTATATTTAAGCTACTGTAATTATCAATAATGTATTTACCATCAGTACTTACCTGAACTGCGTGTGTCCCTTCATCCATGGTTAATCGAACGCGCTTTCCTGTTTTTAGATTCAGTTTGTAAACATGTCTTTCTATCGGACTAACTTCTGTTGATACAAAAAACATATTCTTCTCTGAACTATCGAAACCTAAAATTTCTATAATTTCCCAGTCACCATATGTTAATTGTTTAATCAAATCTCCTTCAACATCATACAAATAAGCATGATTAAAACCATCACGGTTATTAGTCTGGTATATAAAACGATCAGGACTATTTTTCAAGAAAATTAGTTCATGTGAAGGTTCTACCCATCTATCATCTTTTTCTTCAAATAGTGTTTTCACAAATTTACCCGTAGCTGCCTCATATTTATTCAATTTAGCGTGGTCCGAAGCACGATTCAACACCTGAATGTATATGAATTCTCCATCAGCACCCCAAGATATATTTGTCAAATATTGATCCGATTCAAAATCATTTGGTTGAATCCAAACTGTAGATTTCATTTTATAATTATAAACTCCCAGACTTACCGCTTCACTATTCATACCAGCCATTGGGTATTTAATTTCCTTCAAATCACCAACTCGAGTACTAATATCTACCAAAGGGAATGATGTAACCTTACTTTCATCTTTTCGATAAAAAGCCAGATATTTTCCTTTAGGACTCCAAAATATTCCATCAGTAATACCATACTCACTTCTGCTTACAGTCTGTCCGTTAACAATATTCTTATCCTTATCGGAGGTTACTGCAAACTCATTTCCATCAACATTGCTAACATACAGGTTATTTTCAATAGTATAAGCAATAGATGAATTAGCGGCACAAAATTCAATATTTTCTGCCAGGGAGTTAATTTCTAATTTTAAGACCAACTTTTTATTTAGCAAATCAATCTTTATCAATTTACCTCTAGAAGTGAATTGAATTATATCACTACCAATCCATGAAAATCTTGGAAATTGATTTACTTCTTCACATTCTGCAGATTTTAATATCTCATTTAAAATCGATAAACTAAAAATCGCCTTAGCTTCTTCACCTGGCTTAGCAGCCATAATTTCATCATTTGAAACATAGGATATCAGGTTACTCTCGCCTTTCCATGATAATTGGGATAAACTTTCGGGGTAAAACTTACCCCATTGACCCAAAATAGCATCCTCCATACTCAATTTTTTTGATTGAGCATTTGCAGCTGAAAAAAGGGCACAAATGATTAGTAAATAGGCTAAAAGGAATATTCTTTTCATAGTGTTTGTTGTTGTTATTATATTTCTTTTCAAAAAATTCGTCTCCAAATGTATCCTTTTTAGTAGAAATACAGTAATAATGGAAGAATATTTAAACAAGACAATCACCAATTACTTCGGATAAAATCCAAAGTAAGAACGAAAAACTCATTTCAATAACGAATTTGCTTTACAAATCAAACGTATCGCATTCACTCAGCTTTGAGAAGTAGTTTATTCTTTCTAAATTGGCTTAATAAATTTTAAGTTATACAAGATGCCAAAGAAAAAAATACCGAATAGCCTTAAAATCCTTAGTATAATAGCACTTGCAGTGATCGTTACTTTTTTGATTTTACATCAGAATAGTACAAAGATCGATGAAATTGCGGCAGAGGAATCTACTGAATCTTCCATAATGGAAGATGTTGATCAATCTGCGAATATTTTTAAGTACAATAATATTCTATTCAGTCTTCCATCTCCATATCAAATTTCTTTGCTTCTTGAACAATCAGGAATTCCTTACAACAAGGAATTATTGCATACCACAAGAAAAGCAAATGACTATGTTGATAATTTCGGAAAAGCGATAAATTTCGGAATTTACGGTTCAGATTTAGGATACATCAACATCTATCATCAAACTCAGGATGCCGCTAGTTATTTTGCCGTCTTAAAAATTATGTCTCAGGATATTGGTTTGTACAACGCAATGGATAAGCCGACTATTGAACGAATTGAAAGAAATATTGAAAATAGAGACTCTCTATTGGCTATCGTAAGCTATACCTATCGTAAAATAGACAATTACCTTAAAGCAAACGACCGAGAAAACACGGGGGCTTTAATCTTAGCCGGAGGATGGATTGAATCGGTTTATATTCTAACCCAACAAATTAAATCTAATCCAAACAAAGACTTAATGGTTCGTATTTCAGAACAAAAAAGGCCACTTGAAAATTTAATTAAGCTTTTAGTACCCTATTCTAACGAGTCGAAAGACTTCTATTTTTTGGTTGATCGATTAATTGACTTAGCCTACACTTTTGATGAAATAGAAGAGAAATATACATATATTCCTCCAGTTACGGATTCGAAAAATAAGCTAACCATTGTGAAAAGTAAATCCGAATTGATAATGAATAAAACTCATTTGGCCTCAATTACAGATAAGGTAAGTGTCATTCGTAACCACATCATCAAGTAATCCAATTAAAAAATACGACTTATGAATCGCAGCTATACTTTTTTTCTAATATTATTATTTACAGGCATTTGCCTTACCTCTAATGCTCAATCAGACATTACACTGCAAAACTGCACAAAATATCTGGAGCCCAATTTCATATCGGATGGTCAGCAATATAAGGCTCTATTATCCGGAGGTGAGGTTGCAGAATTTCACACAACCTTTTACGCCGATAACTATTATCGTATTGTTGGTGCAACTGGAAAAATGGAAAAAAATGTAATTTTCTCAATTTACGATGAAGAAAATCACTTGCTATTTTCTAATAAAGATCATCAAAATTCACCTTATTGGGATTTTCAATTCACAAACTCAATAAATTGTACCATAGAAGCTAAATTAAATCAAAAAGAAGTTACATCCGGATTTGTTCTGCTACTAATTGGATTTAAGCAATAATACCAATCCTTAATATACCATTACCACTAACTCTCAAATTTTATGAGTGAACGAATTCTTAAGGCTTTAATGCAACTTTTTGCAATCATTGCTCACCCAAAAAGTTCCGCAATTGAGAGGCGAAGAATGGTTTCAAAGTATCTCAAACAACAACTTGATCAAGAAACTGCGGAAGAATACCTCACATTATATGATCAACACTACGAGGCTATTCAAAAACGAACCACTCGTAACACTAAAATTAAAAAATATACATCAGCCAATTCGGTTAGAGTACTTAGAATATGTACGGAAATAAATGAAGAACTTGTTGTTCGTCAAAAAGTTATCGTCTTAATTCAATTATTAGAATTTCTTAAATCGGCAGATGAAATTAGCGAACAGGAATTTGCCTTTGTCGAAACTGTTGCCGACACATTCAACCTACCTGTCGGAGGATATGATCGCCTAAAGAATTTTGTTCTTAACGATTTTGATGAAATCACACGATCGGAGCGATTGTTGACAGTTAGTAATGAAAAGGAATCTTTTGAGATAGGAGAACATTACTACTCAGCAGGATTAATTGGGCAAATTAAAATTCTTCGCCTTAAGCGAGTTGATATGTTCGTGTTGCGCTTTAAGGGAATAGAAGAGCTTTTCATGAATGGGCAAAATCTTAATCCCGACAGAGTTCATCTTTTAACCCAAGGTTCATCCATCCGAAATCCTAAAATTGATCCGATCTATTTTAGCGATATTGCAACTACTTTTCATCGTGATCAAGAACACAAAAGAGTTGTTTTCGAAACTAAAAATATTGAATACCGATTTAACGAGACAAAAATTGGAATTCATGATCTTTCTTTCAAGGAAGAATCAGGAAAAATGGTTGGAATCATTGGATCAAGTGGTGCTGGTAAAACAACACTTCTAAATGTTTTAAATGGTTCTGAAAGCCCGAGTGATGGAACGGTCGAAATTAATGGATACGATATTGTTACCGATAAATCGAAATTAGAAGGAGTTGTTGGACATGTATCTCAGGACGACCTACTTATAGAGTCACTGACAGTTTTCGAAAACTTATACTTTAATGCAAAACTTTGTTTCGATAAATATCGAACTTTTCAACTCATTAGAATTGTATTAAACTTACTTAAAGACCTAGGATTGTACGATGCCCGAAATCTTAAGGTAGGGAATCCATTAGATAAAAAGATTAGTGGTGGTCAGCGAAAACGATTAAATATTGCATTAGAACTTATACGAGAACCTTCTGTACTGTTTTTAGATGAACCAACCTCAGGTTTATCATCTAGAGATTCTGCCAAAATAATGGATCTACTGAAAAATCTTGCATTAAAAGGCAAACTGATTTTTGTAGTAATCCATCAACCTTCATCGGAAATATTTAAAATGTTTGACCGTTTGTTAATCCTAGATACTGGCGGTTATCTAATTTTTAATGGAAATCCCCTTGACGCAATCACCTATTTTAAGTCGCAAACGATGCGTGCAAATCGCACCGAGAGTGAATGTTCGTCTTGTGGTAATGTAGATGCTGATCAGATTTTTAATATCGTTGAATCTGAAGTATTAGATGAGTATGGTAATCCCACTCAAGTTAGGAAGGTATCGCCAACTCAATGGCATAAAAAATATCATGAATACGTTAGTATAAACAAAACCATTGAGGATACAACGGAACTCCCTCCTGTAACATTCAAGATTCCAAATATCTTGAACCAATTTCGTGTTTTTGTAAGGAGAGATATAATTTCTAAACTTGCAAATCGTCAATACTTATTTATTAATTTATTTGAAACTCCATTACTAGCTTTTCTTTTAAGCTATATTATTAAATTTTATAACATTGATGCTGCTAACGAATTAGGCTATACTTTTAGCAATAACAGCAACCTACCCGTTTACCTTTTCATGTCGGTAATTGTTGCTCTGTTTATTGGATTAACGCTTAGTGCAGAAGAGATTATTAAGGATAGAAAGATTCTTAAGAGAGAACGTTTTTTAAACTTAAGCAAATTTAGTTACCTACTTTCTAAAATTGTTATTTTGTTCTCGATATCAGCCTTTCAAGCTTTTTTGTTTACGCTGATAGGTAACTCTATTCTTGAAATTAAAGGGATGTTTTTTGAGTATTGGCTTGCTCTATTTAGTGCTTGGTGCTTTGCAAACATGTTAGGTCTAATTATCTCTGATAGCTTTAAAACAGTAATTACTATTTACATTTTAATTCCTTTCATCTTAATACCACAATTAATTTTGAGTGGTATTATCGTAAAGTTTGATAAGCTAAATCCAACCATTTCAACACCAAATAACATTCATTGGTATGGTGAAATAATAACTGCACGTT
>JBFFMG010000207.1:0-6926 GCA_041554215.1 Labilibaculum sp. | reverse complement strand
TGCAATTCAGACTCTTTTGTGCATTTTTGATTGAATTCTGAACTTTATTTTTAAGTGTTTTTCTTCCCGGAATAAAAATTATTTCCGACTTTTTTGAAACAACTTTTTTATTAAAATTGTCAACATTCTTTAGTATTGATTCAATTTAGCTTTGTTGATATAAAGACGTTTTAGGAATGAAAGTGTTGCATTTATTTGAAGAAGGTTGATCATTTAATGTAACAAAAGTGAGTAAGTTTTTTAATTATTCCCTTTTCGTAGAGGATTTTTTGTGAAATGAATTTACCTTGCATAAAAATAGATTGATATGTCGGGAATATATTTTCACATTCCATTTTGCAAACAACTTTGCCATTATTGTGCTTTTCACAAGAGCATTTCGTTACAGGCAAAAGATGATATGTTGGAGTGTTTAAAAAAGGAATTAAAACTTAGAAAAGGATATTTGGGAGATACCTCTTTAAATACCATATATTTTGGAGGAGGAACACCATCGGTTTATCTTCCAAAAGAAATTGAATTGCTAATTGATGAAGTAGCGAACTTGTTTACTATCGATGCAGATGCTGAAATCACTTTAGAAGCAAATCCAGATGATCTTACAGAGGGTTATCTTCAAGAGCTTAGTAAAACCAGAGTAAACAGACTTAGCGTTGGTATTCAATCGTTTCATGATGAAGACTTAATTCTAATGAACAGACGGCACACCGGAAAGGATGCATTTAATGCTATTCGCAGGGCACAGAATTATGGTTTTGATAATATTTCTGTGGATCAAATATACGGAGTGCCAGGACTAAGTATGCAGAAATGGAAAGAGAATTTAGATATGGTTTTTGATTTGAATATTCAGCACATATCATCTTATCATTTAATGTTTGATCCGAATACCATATTCACTAAAAAACTGGAACAAGGACAACTGGAAGAATTGGATGAAGAGACTAGTTTTGAACAGTTTAAGTATTTGATTGATGAAGCTAGAAAACATGGTTTTATTCATTATGAAATCTCCAATTTTTCGAAAGAAGGCTATATTTCGAAACACAATTCAAGTTATTGGAAACAGAAAAAATATTTAGGAATTGGGCCCTCAGCTCATTCCTATAATTTAAAGGAGAGAGAATGGAATATTGCCAATAATTATAAGTACATAAAAGCCATTAAGGAAGGTGAAGCTTTTTCGGAAAAGGAAGAATTGAGTGAATTCGATAGGTATAATGATTTTGTGTTGACCTCGCTAAGAACTTATTGGGGAATGGATTTGGAACTAGTTCGTACTGATTTTGGAGAAAAATTTTATGAACACTGCTTGGCAAAATCTAAAAAATATCTTTTATCATATCACTTAAAAAAAGTTGGTAACTGCATAATTTTAAACGATAAAGGTGTGTTTGTTTCCAACGATATTATGTCGGACTTTTTTTGGGTAGAAGAGTAATAATAGAATATTGAAACAAACGTTACTAGAATATAAATAATCCTTTTTTTAATGAAATCATTAGTTTCTTTTTTAATTCTTTTTCTTGCAATTGGAAACCTGTTTGTATTTTCACAAACCGATACGATTCAGATTCTAACACCCAATCATTTCCAAAGGGTTTTACAGCTAAATCCAGATGTGGAATTAATTGATGTAAGTAGTAGGAAGGAATTTAAAAAAGGACATATTAAAGGAGCTCATTTAGCAGAGAATTCTGAAGAATTGTTCCGAATAATTGATTCTCTTGGGATATCGAAAGTGTACTTGCTTTATTGCAAGTATGGTGAGCGAAGCATTGATGCAGGTAAGATAATTTACGAAAAGTATAAAATCTCGGTTTGCTCACTGGAGGGAGGATTGGATTTCTGGCTTCAAGAGGGGAAAGAGGTTGAAGACTGAAATAAAAAAGACAGATCCCCCAAAGATCTGCCTTTTCTATTATCTGTATTTATTGTGAACTATTGTACAATAGTTGTTCCGTCATAAGATTTGTTTAAAGCATCTGATAACCAAGCTGGTTTTGCTGTTCCTGCACCTGCTCCAGTTGCATCAGCATTTTCAGAAACAGTTAATCCGGTAATCGCTTTTGTATCATTACCAGTTCCCATTTCTACAAATTTAGCATTGGTAATAACAATATCACCAGCATCAATTCTTGCATGTGCAGTAGCATCTTTTGTTGCGTCATCAGCATAAAAATAGGCCTGTCCTTTGTTAGCTGCCAATCCACCAATTACAATGTTGTCAATGTTCATTTTACCAGCACCTTCTTTTAAGTAGAATGGTTTTTCACCCATTCCATAAACGGTAAGGTTTTTTAAAGTTGCGTTGGTCATTGGTAAAGCAGCTCCGTTATCACCATTATTTGATCCTTCGATACCTGATTTTGTAGAATTGATTGATAACCAATATTCACCTGTTCCAGACCATCCATCAGCAAAATCGATTCCATCATCTTCGCTATCAACAGAAACAAAGTGAGAAGCATTTACAGTTCCACCAAAGAACTCCATTCCATCATCACCACCTTTGAAAGATACGATATAATCAAGAACAGTTGCAGAACCTACTGCGAATAACGAAAGTCCGTTAAATTCTTTGGTATCAGTGTATTTATAACCTGTATATTCTAAACGTAGGTAAGTAATACTTCCTGAATTATCATCAGCAACATCGCCACCATAAGTTAAACCTGAAACCTCGGCACCAGCACTTGCATCAGCTTTATTGGTTGGAGCGTATCCACAAACTACCAATCCACCCCATGCTTCTGCTTCTGTTTTTGCGCAAGTCATAACAACAGGAGCATCAGCAGTACCATTTACAAAAATTTGAGCACCTTGTTCTACAGCGATATAACGAACTGTAGCATTATCAGCAGTTACTTCCGAAGCTATAATTACAGTTCCTGCAGGTATAGTCAATTTTGCACCTTTTTTTACAATTACAGGACCCTCAAGAATATAAGTAGTATTAGCATCTAAAGTTTTATCAGATGTGATATCAGCATTTAATACTAATGTAGCTTTTACAGGATCTCCAAAAACAGTAGTTGTTGAGTTGATAGTATTTAATGCGTCTGGCATCCAATCTGGTTTGTTGATACCATTACCAGCACCACTAGCAGAAAAGTTTTCATCAATATTTAAACCATCGGCAGTTTTAACTGTGTTTCCTTCACCGATGTTCACGAATTTAACATCAGAAATTTTAATATCACCAGCAGCAATTCTTGCATTTGCAGCAGCATCTTTTGCAGCATCATCAGCATAGAAATAAGCTTGAGCTTTTCCGTCAGCTAAACCACCAATAACGATATTGTTGATGTCCATTTTACCAGCACCTTCTTTCAAATAGAATGGTTTTTCGCCCATTCCAAATACAGTAAGATTTTTTAATGTCGCATTGGTCATAGGTGTTGCGGCTCCGTTATCGCCGTTATTTGAACCTTCAATTCCTGATTTAGAAGAGTTGATTGATACCCAGTATTCACCAGTTCCAGACCATCCGTCAGCAAAGTCGATTCCATCATCTTCACTATCAACAGATACTAAGTGAGAAGCATTTACAGTTCCACCAAAGAACTCCATACCATCGTCACCACCTTTGTAAGAAACAACGTAATCAATAGTAGTTCCTGAACCAACACCGAATAAAGAAAGTCCGTTGAATTCTTTTGTATCAGTATATTTATAACCAGTATATTCTAAACGTAAGTAAGTTATGCTTCCTGAATTATCATCAGCAACATTGCCACCATAAGTCAAACCTGAAACCTCGGCGCCAGCACTTGCATCAGCTTTGTTCGTTGGAGCATATCCACAAACTACTAATCCACCCCAAGCTTCGGCTTCTTTAACTGCAGCAGTCATAACAACTGGAGCAGAAGCAGTACCATTAATATTAATTTTTGCACCTTGTTCAACGGCAATGTAACGAACATCGCTATCTGCAGAGCTTGGTGTTGTAGCTTCGATTCTTGTTCCAGCAGGAATTGTTAAAGTAGCTCCAGATTTTACAAGAAGTTTTCCTGATAATTGGTAAACTTTGCTTGCATCTAATGTAATGCTTTCGGTAACATCTCCTTTAAAATCTTCAACTGTAAATTTATCAAGTGGATCAATAATCTTGTCGTCGTCATCAGAACAACTTGACAAAGCAATTACAGAGATTGCTAACATCGATAACAATAAATTTTTCATTTTTTCTTTTTTTTTAATTATAAAATGGAATTTTTTTTAAAATGTATAGTTTACTCCTAAACTGAATTTGACTCCTTTTTTATGGTGTTTAACAACCCAGTTTCTGTTTTCATTTTCTTGTATTCTATCTACATTCTGATTTAATATGTTTTTTACAGAAAGATTAAGTCCGAAATTTTTCAATGTAGACTTTACAACAAAATCGAGATTGTGATTTTCCTTGTCAATTTGATTTCCTAATGATGCATATCCAATAAGATTTAATCGGTCGGAAACGTAGTTGTAAGAAATGGTAGATGTTATTGAATTACTTGTGCTCCATGAGTATTTATAACTTAGGTTTGCATTTGCAATTAATGGGGCTGCACCTTGTAATTCTTCTTTATCTTTATTAAAACTAGCACTTACTGTTTGCTGAGATTGTTCATTAATTTTTTCACTATCCAATACTTGTTCTGTTTTCATTAAAGTAAGATTGGCTGTAGTGTATAATTTTTTAGAGGAATTTTCGGATGAAAGTGTAATAATGTCTTTTTTAGCTTCCAATTCTACACCATATACATAAGCCCAATCACCTGTATTTGCATAGGTAAAATCGTTACTGGCTGATGCCATTACAAATTTATTGATTGGGTCGACGATGTATTTACCAAAAACAGCAACAGAAAATAATTCATTTGGTTTAGGATATAACTCCCATTTAAATTCTCCATTGTAGTTTTTTGATGGAGTTAAATATGGATTACCTAAAGTGGCTTCGTTTTTATTTTGAAATGAAAACAGTGCAGTTTCTTTAAATTGAGGAAGCGTATAAGTAACTCCAGTTGCAAGTCGCAAATTTGATTTATCTGTTAGGGCGTATCGTAAAGATAAATCAGGTAATAGGTTGAATTCGGTAAAATCTGTTTTTCCCTTTCCTAAAGCTGTATTGTATTCAATTTGCTGATAAACATTTTCGAGTTTAACGCCTAATAATAGTAATAAGCGGGCAGTTAAGTTGTATTCTAAGGAAGCAAATCCTGCATTTATAGTTTGTTTTCCGTCGTAAGTTGAGAGTATTACAAAATCACTTGAGCGTACTTTTAAGTCGAACATATTATTTTGAAGACTCTCATTATTAAAATAGGAATCAATATCATTAATATCAGTAAAACGATTGTTCAGAATTTTGTGATTGAACTGAACTGCTTCAAAACTTCTTGTTTTAAATTTTCCAGAGTAGCCTACAATTAACTTTCCTTTGTAGCCTTTATCTTCAAATCCTTCTCCAAATTTGTAATCGAGCTTAAAATTTCCAGCTACTTCATCTTCCACTAAATTGTGATAGTATCTATTGTTATTTGCCTGATCGTTTGTTGCAAATTCTTTTTCTGTATCCGTACCATTTTCCATGGTAATATATCTTCGGTCGGGAACAATATTATTTACTGTATTATAGGCAAGTCCCCAATGTAAATTTGTTTTCGTATTTAGTAAATGATCGCCTAGCAGTTGATTCACGAGTACTGAATTTCTTTCAAATTCCATTTTCCGAACAAAAGCACCTTCTTCTGCCAAATCTTTTATGTATCCTCTTCCACTACCAATCCAATCTTCCGAAGTATTTAGGTACATTAAATTCATATAGATATTGGAATTTCTCCAATTGTAATTTAAGTTGATCATTCCGGTTGTTTGAGTATCGTATTGGTACTCTTCGCCCGATAAATCCTGTCTTAGGTCATCGCTACCATTTATTTTTCTTTCGGTAAGTTCTCCATAGTAGTATTCATTATCGAAGGATAATGTTCCAAAAACATTCAATTTTGAGTTGTCAAAATGGTAGGTTTTTCCTCCTGATAATGATAATCCCAAATTTGGATATATCGTTTTTTCCTGAGGATTCCATTTGTTTTCAAATTTGTAGTTTGAAAAGTCAGTTGGATAATCGGACTTGTAAAAACCAGTTAAATTTGGTCCATCACTCCTATAAAATTCATCGGCATCAAGCATGCTTGAGTTAAAACCAGTTTTTAATCCTACTTTTAAAAAGTTTTTACCAATGTGCTTTTTCGAAATAATATTAATGTTGGCTCCGGCAAAATCTCCAGATAGATCGGCCATAGAAACTTTTTGTACATCAACAAACTCAATAATATCGGTTGAAAATAATTTCAAGTCGATATTTTTAAATTCTGAGTCGTTTGAAGGCAAAGGCAAGCCATTAAAAGTTGTTGAATTGTAACGATCTCCCAGGCCACGAATATTTAATCCATTGGTTCCTTCCTGTTTCGAAATTCCAGTAATTTTAGTAGCTGCAGTGGCTGCATCAGAAACACCTTGGTTGGCTAATTCCTGCGCTCCAATAGATTGTTTAATTACAGCAGATTTTTTCTGATCCAGGAGTAATACAACTTCTGATTCTCGTTTCGCTTTTGCAAAAACTTTTACATCGTTTAGTTCAACAGTCGAAGATCCCAATATAAAATCAACTGTCACCGAGTTTCCCTCATTTACGGTGATGTTTTCTTTCGATAGGGTTTCGTAGGAGATAAAAGAACACTTAAGAGTTACAATACCGGTTGGAATATTTGCTATCATATAATTACCGTCAAAATCGGTTACGGTTCCTATGGTTGTACCGTCTACATATACCGATGCTCCAATTAATGCTTCTCCGGTTTTTCCATCCTTTACATTTCCTGTTGCGCTTCCTTTTTGTGCAATCGCTCCAATTGATGAAATGCTTAGTAATAAAACTA
>JBFFMG010000206.1:0-6964 GCA_041554215.1 Labilibaculum sp. | reverse complement strand
CCATATTTCCCTTAGCCAATTGCAGACTGTAATCCTGAATAAAAGTTTTACTCAATTCATAAATGGTAACATCACGTGTTATTCCTCCATAATTCCACCAATCGGTATTTAAAGTCGGAACTTCGTTGGCAGCACGTTTATTATCTACTCTTACAATCACAAAATTGTCTTTCTGTTTAACCAGATGACTCATTTCAAAATTAAAAGGAGTAAATCCACCTTTGTGCATGCCTAATTTCTTCCCGTTTACATATACATCAGCGCGATAATTAACAGCCCCAAAATGCAGAAAGTAACGTTTTTCAGCATCATAATCCGGTAAATCGAATGATTTTTTATACCACAATGATCCTTCGTAGTAAAAAAGCTTTTCCTTTTGAGAATTCCAGTCACCAGGCACTAATAAAGTGGGAGCTAAATCAAAATCATATTCAACCAATTCCATCTTGTCCTTAGGCTTTTTGTTCACGTAAAAAGCTCCTGCACCAGGATTTTCAGAATTATCATGAGGCTGCCACCGGTAATTGTAGTATCCCGTTTCATACATGTCAACGATATAATTCCACTTGCCATTCAAACTAATTCCCTCTCTGGCAAAATTATTGTGTATTAATGGCTCATTTCCTTTTGCTAAAAAGCTAAATAACAACAGGGAAAAGCATAGTATTTGTTTCATCTTTATTGGATTTAATTTACTGCAATATTGTTTCGATATCTACTTTTCAGAATACAATTTGAATACTTCGGAACCAGCACTTAAAAATGCACCACTTCCATATACTTCCGTTTTGTCTGCCCAAGCTTTACCTGGTGACGCACCTATTGGTTGCACGTATCCCAACATACCATCTTTGCTTATGTAACTGCACATTGCATCCCATCCTTTAGCAACCGCTGGCTCGTAAGTCTCACGATCTAAAATTCCTTGATTAACTCCCCAAGCCAAGCCAAAAACATAAAAAGAAGATCCACTGGTTTCAGGTGTTGGGTAAAACTCCTGACCAAGCAAGCTCATGGCCCAATGTCCTTCTGCTGTTTGTATTTGAAGCAGTTTTTTAGCCATTTTTTTATAGATATCCAGAAAATACTTGTACTCTTTAGTTTTCGGATCGAGCTCATTCATAATATTCGCTAAACCAGCAAATACCCAACCATTCCCTCGCGCCCAAAATATCTTGGTTCCGTTGTCCTGTTTCCCCACAAAACTCTGATCTCTGTAATACAGATTTTCTTTCTTATCGAATAAAAAATCGGTAGTCGCCTTGTATTCTTTCACCATAAAATCGAGATACTCTTTCTTTCCGGTAATTTGATACAATTTTGCCCAAACAGGTGGCGACATAAACAAAGCATCGCACCAATTCCATCTGTCCTGATGAAATTTTGTTCTCCACTCTAAAGAACTTTGCGATGGATGATATCGAATAAAATCGAACTGCTTTATCATTGGTGCAAGCATTACTTTGTCATCATATTTTCGATACAACTCGCAATACAATTGCCCTACTGTATGATCATCGGCATGATATTGTCTGTGATGCAATTTCCACTCATTCTCTTCCCCAATCTTCTTCAACCACTCGTAATAATGATCATCTCCGGCCATTTCTGCCCATTTCACCATGCCCACATAAAATGCTCCATTGGTCCAGTCAAGTGGATGATGAGCTTCTTCACTCCCACTATACGAATCTCTAAAATGTTCAATTTGCCAATCAGCAACACGTTTCATTTCCTTTTTCACCTCATCGGGCTTTATACTTTGCGAAAAGCCAGGCAGAATAAAAAATACCAAAAGGCTAAGAATAATAAATTCATTACGTCTCATGTCAACTACTTTAAGGATTTGAATATCAGAATCTATTTAGTCTAAGATATAATCAATTCGGGTTTTATAATTGGAATAATGAACATATTTTTCATTTACCATCCAAAGCAAGACCGATTGATCACCTTCTTTCATATTTTGAGGAACCACAGGTCGAACATTATCGTATTTCGAATTTTGCGTTATGGGTGTTATGTCCCACGATTTACCATGATTAGCAGTAACTCTCTTTTCAATTTCAAAAATTCCATTTATTTCTCTCGAAATGTAAATTGTATTTGCCTTTAGCGGATGAATGGTCATGCCTCCCGAATAGTGTGGCTCCTTTTCAATTTCTCCTTCTTGTGTTTGCGGAAACCACTTTCCCGAATTACAAATCTCATTGTCGATCCATTCTCCTTTTACATATTGGGCATAGTGATACAAATGCTCTTTTTCATTCGGATATCGCGCGTATAGAATAACCGGATTACCATTTTTATCAGCACTTACATCGTAAACCCAGGCTCTTCCCTCTTGTTCTGTTGCTTTATAAACCATCGAAGCATCTTTCGGCTCAAAAGGCAGCTGATTTACATCACATATTTTTGTTCCATCTACTCGCCAAAATGCTCCCTTCTCGTAACAGGCATAATATACCGAATTGGATTTCTCAATTCGCGGGTGACCATCGGTAAAAACGATATGAATTTTAGATTGTCCGTCGGAATAGTAACGAACATAAGGGCGGTTTCCTCCTTGAAATGGTTGATTTGTGATAAAAACACGAGCATCCGAGAATGTTTTCCCATTGTCATCCGACCACATCATATTTGGTTTAAAACCTGTCCACCTTCCAAAACAATAAACTCGTCCTTTTTCCTTTTTTAGTTGAAAAGGGTTGGCGTAAGTCACACACTTTCGTGGATATAATTTAAACTGTTCTTCATTCAAAACCTTTTTTGTATAAATCGATGAGAATTCGGTTTTATTTTGATTCATATAATGAAATCGAGCGACTGTATCCATGTGCTTTGCGTACGCCATTAAAACACCACCATCGTTCAATTCTAAAAAAGCAGGATTGGCATGATCATCCTTATCCAAGCTTGAGCTCACAATTTGAATTTTCTTCTCTCCGTTTTTTAAATTAAGAATTGCAGCTTCAATAGACCCATTTTCACTCACCCAGCCGGTTACTATTTCATCGGCAACATTGTGTTTGTAAATTGCTCTTGGTGCAGAAAACCAGCACCATGCGCCATCATCGGTTAGAGTTTTTTGCTGAGCAAACAGATTGCCTGTTACCAATAAAAAGCAAACGATTGATAAAATAGCTCTGATCATTTTCATGGAAATTAATTTAAATATTTATCTACTATTAGAAATGAGGATATACTTGAGATGAATCGAAATTATCATTTTGTACAAACAATATTCTAAATGAACACTATTTTAGGCATTTTGTTTATCTTTAACACTACTTTAACGGTACTTATAACGGTTAAACGCAATTATTAAGCATTAACTTACAGTCATTTGCGAAATTCAATCCCAATTCACTCCATTCCCAATCAATGAATATATCCATAGAGAAAAAACGATTAATTGTTGATAAAATTCGCAAAAGCAAGACTTTTTCAAAGGCTCCAACAAGCAGTTCTTTACTTTCCTATCTATTCGAAGAAACAATAAAAGGAACCGATCTGAAAGAAAAGTTAATTGAAATAGAATTTTTTGGAGAATCAAGAAACTCAGAAAAAAGCAGTCCCAGAGTGCGGGTTAATGTTTATAATCTGAGGAAAAAAATTGCCCGGTATTACGAAAACGAAGGCAAAGAAGATGCCTACAGACTGTACATTGAAAAAGGTCAGTATAAATTGATGTTTTCAATGAAAAAAAACAAAGAAAGCGCAGTTAAAAAAATAAATTTATCCTTATACATACCTTACGTAGTACTATTTGTTGTTTTATTGCTGTTTGCCCTTAGTAAAATACCTCAAAAAGCACCTGCCATCTGGAACTCCTTTGTTGTGGATGAAACCAAACCGAAGCTAATTATTGGTGACGCTTTTGGTGTTATGGGCAATACGGCAACCGGTGCCTTTGGATGGAACCGCGATTATACAATCAACAGCATTGAGGAATTTTATCAGTTCTGCGACAACAACCCAAAGCTTAAAAACGAGCTTTCTCCTGCCAATTACACGTACATGACCGGTATGGGAGCCATTACCAGCCAAAAAATTACTTCCCTGTTCGACAAATACAATACTGATTTTAATATTCATTTTTCAAGCCAATCTTCCATTGCTGATTTAAAAGATGGAAATACAATTTACGCCGGCCCAATTAAAAATAACAATTCGTTCATCCATTTTTTTAATGAAGCAAATCAATACTACAAAATTAAGGATTCCAAACTGTATTTCTCGAAACACCCAAGTATAAAGGACACCACATTTAATTTATTCACAGAAGGACTTGTCTCTGAATATTCAATTGTATCTAAATACAAAGGACCTAATAATCACGATCAATTCGTTTTCTTTTCGGATCACGACATAGGCGTCTGTTCAACAGTAGAATATTTCACAAATACCGACTCCCTGCAAAAATTCACTGCATCTTATTTGGGAAATTCGACCTATTTTACTGCCGTTTTTATGGCGAAAGGCAAAAGCAGAACCAATACCGATTTAAAACTGCTGTTGGTTACCACAGAATAAAATCACCTGCCCATTTAAACATCATATTACATCGGCAATTCATCGAATAATCGTAAATTTATTTTCCAAAATCAATAAAATATAAATCATGAAAAAAACAGGTCTTCTCTTGTTACTTATTAGTGTGTATTCGTTCAATATATTTGGTCAGAATAACATTATTCCTCTATGGCCGAATGAGATGCCAAACCACAAAATTTCAAATGACACAGAAGTTATAAATGCAACAGATGTTGTTCGGATTTCGAAAGTACAAACGCCGACAATAGAGGTATTCACTCCTGCCAAAAAAAACTCAAACGGGCAGGCTGTTCTTATTTGCCCTGGCGGCGGGTATCGAATTTTAGCATACGATTCCGAAGGTACCGATATAGCCAAATTGTTAAATTCAAAAGGAATTACAGCCTTTGTTCTAAAATACCGCTTACCGGATTCTCAGTCGGTTATTGAAAGTTACAAAGCCCCATTACAAGATGCAATGAGAGCTTTAAGAACCATCCGGTTTAATGCTGAAAAATTCAACATCAATAAAAATGAAATAGGCGTAATGGGCTTTTCGGCCGGCGGACATCTGGCATCAACACTTGGCACACATTATAATGAATTGATGTACCCTGCAACTGACGATATTGATTCAGAAAGTGCTCGTCCCGATTTTATGGCACTCATCTATCCTGTAATCAGCATGAAAGAAGGCATTACACATCAAGGATCGAAGCGAAGTTTATTGGGAGAAAATCCAACTGAAAAATTAGTCAATAAATTCTCCAACGACTTACAGATTACAAGCGATACACCGCCTGCTTTTCTTATTCACGCATCGGATGATAATGCGGTGCCGGTAAAAAACAGCTTGTTGATGTACGAAAGCTTAATCAGCAATGGAGTTTCTGTTGAAATGCATATCTTCTCGACTGGAGGCCACGGCTTTTCTTTTGGTTTTAACAAAGGGCATGTCAGTTCCTGGACCGATTTATTTTACATCTGGAGCAAATCAATCAAAAAATAAGTGAAATGATTTTCACAACAAAGAGGGTGTTCTTTAATCCAATAGATCCTTGGAGATCTCAGATCGGTTTGCAATACGATTATTTTTAATCCTTTACGCGAAGGCATCCGTTAGGGAAATCAATCATTTACAAAAACTTAGCGAACTATCTTTAAACATCAATTGCATAAAAAAAGCAATGCCATATTCTTACGAATACAACATTGCTCACACTAGCCGATATAAAAATATACTAATTCACAATTTTTACAAAACTGGGTTCAGTAAAAAAATACTTATTTAATGCTTACAACAACAGGCGAACTCAATTCATCGGCCTGACTTTTCATCAAGTTTTCAAAATTTACTTGTTCTACCCAATTTTTATTCTCTTGCTCCCATGCAGTAAAGAAGTAATGAGTTGCACTACTATTATTACTGATTTTCTGAGTCACATAATGTGTTTGTCCAACAGGTTGATTGTATCGACTCCCTGTAGTAATTTCTTTACTCAAAACCGGTGCATCTCCTGTTCGCACTTTACTAGCAGACGGCAATAAAATTCCCATTGCCAAATAATCATTATTCATTGATTGAATATCATGAGTTGCAACAGCCTCAAATTTCCGGTTTGCCGAAAATGAAAATGGTTTCTTTTCTTTTAAGTAGCTGGTAACAATCCCAACAGCCAATTCGGCTTCTTCATCCAATCCGCCTACGGTTACATCACTCTGAAACCAATATTTACCAGCCCAAACAGTAATTTTCTCTTGCGCACTCAGGCTTTTGCCATCCACATTCCATCCGTCGTAATTCAATTCAAAAATAGAACGAACCGGTCCTTTTGTTACCAGTTGAAATTCGAATTTATCGGTTGATCCTAATCGGTATAAAGAATCTTGATGAAACAAAGCCAAACCTCCTGCTCCCAAAGATGGACCAACGTGCAAAACATCCATTCCCCAACTGCTTAGTTCGTGGTAACTAGTGCTTTCTTTGGTTCCGATATTATCCATGATCATTTCAGGCTGAAGCTTTCCGAATAAATCCTTTGCATTTCTGCAGTCGAAATAATCACGAAAGCCCATTAAATCGTTTTCCCAACTTACACTTTCAGCCTGATAAATTACAGGAATTCCAGTGTATCCTTTTGGTGAAATGGCTTGATCGACACCTTTAAATCCTTCATTGATGGAACCAACTCCCAAGCGAACATTTGTTCGAATGGCATATTCTGGTGCCTCATCTTGTGCTACAAAGGTAATCTTCGCATTTTTCACCTCATTGGCTTCAAAATCACAAATCAAAGCCAATTCATCCCATTTTCCATCTCTGTCTAAATCATCCACTTGCGAAGAAATAACCGTTCCTTTTTCATCAGTTATAACCAGTACTTTTCCCACTGGAATTTCTCCCACTAACTTCTTTACATCGGCTCTT
>JBFFMG010000205.1:0-6977 GCA_041554215.1 Labilibaculum sp. | reverse complement strand
TATCTACTTATACGCCCTTCGCTGAGATAAACTATTTCCCCATATGTTTTAGCAGGAGAAAAGTCATGTGTAGATTTGTTTACAATGAATACCTTTGCCATCTTAGTTCTCCAATCTTCTTGGGAGTATCTTAAATAACCTTTCGTGTATGTTTAGTTGTTTTAAAGTAATTTCATAAGCAGAGTACCTCAGCTATAATTTTATACGTAGTAAGGCAATGTTGACAGTTGAGGCACTCATGCTTATGTCTGGGACAGATCATTCCTCACTACCTTCTGGCTCTGGGCTGACAGGGTCATGTGCAGGAGAAGTGTTCATCATTGACTTAATGTTGTCGAGTACAGATTCAGGTGCTGTAGATTTTGGTTCTTCCTTTTGCTCAAATCTACGATCGCGCAGAGCGTCAGATGAAAGAGAGCCGAGGATAGACTTAGGAGCAAGATCGTTTATTTTTTTAACAAACTTGTCCTTTCCAGCAGTTATGTCAAATGTAGGAATGTCTACATCGGCATCAGAAATCAGCAAAGGAATTTCGGTGCAACCCAAAATAACACCTTCGGCACCTCTTAGCTCTAAATTTTTAATGATTTTTTTATAAGTTTCCCTTGATTCATCTTTAAAATTCCCATGAACCAATTCCTGATAAATAATATTGTGAATCTGTTCTCTTTCTTCATCGCTTGGGATGATTACTTCAATGCCAAAATGGTCGGTTAAATATCCTTTGTAGAAATCTTTTTCCATCGTGAATTTTGTTCCAAGTAAAGCAACTTTTTTGATTTTATTCTCAAGAATTGCCATTCCTGTAGCTTCTGCAATGTGTAAAAAAGGTATGGAAATGTTTTTAGTTATTGCCGGACTGCACAAATGCATGGTGTTGGTACAAAGAACGACAATGTCTGCTCCGGCACGTTCTAATTGCTGTGCGGCTTCAATCATCATTTTATCCAGAGTATTCCAATCTTCTTTGTGTTGTAATGTTACAATTTTGGCAAAATCGACGGTGAGTAGTATGCTTTTGCAGGAGTGAAATCCTCCCAATAATTCTCTTACTTTTTTGTTGATCAGATCATAGTAAACAGCCGATGATTCCCAGCTCATTCCACCAATTAGTCCAATTGTTTTCATCATTTATTCAATTTAGTAGTATGTGGTAAATATTTGAATAAAGATGTTGATTTTTATTTGAAATTTTTTCCAAGTCAGAACTGGATAAAACGAATGCAGAATTAAAATGTGAATTTCATTTTAAAGAAGAAAAAAATGGATTTACAAAACAACAGCTGTGGTAAGATATTGATTCACTAATTCCAGTAGTTTTCTCGACTTAACAGGTTTGCTAAGATACTCGTTGCAGCCCGAATCTATTGCTTTCTGTCTGTCCACAAGTGAAGCGTAAGCAGTTTGTGCAATAATAACTACATTTTGATTCACTTTTCTAATTTGTTGGGTCGTATCATATCCACTAATGTCGGGTAAACGAATATCCATTAATATTACATCTATGGGTTGAGATAATGCAATTTGAACAGCATCTTTCCCATTTCCAACATGAATAGTTTTTACAGATGTTCGATTGAAAACTTCTTTCAAATATTGAGCATTTGGCTCATCATCTTCTACAATTAGAATGGTTTTGCCACTAAAGTTATAATCTTGTATTGTTTCGTTAACTATAGTTTTGGAAATAGTACTGCTGCCATTCAGGTTTTGTGGGAGTGTAATTGCAAACGTACTTCCCTTACCCAATTCCGATTCAAGATGAATACTGCCAGATAATACATTTGTAAGCCCTTCAACTATTGATAAACCAAGTCCTGTTCCATTGTAAACACGGTTTGTGCCTTGTTCAATCTGTGCAAAACGTTCAAAAATCTTTTGATACTCTGCGGCTGGGATGCCAATTCCTGTATCAGAAACGTATACTGTGATACTTTTTAAATCATTAATTGTTATGCCTATTTCAATTTGTCCCTGATCTGTAAATTTTAAAGCATTACTAATTAGGTTTGTTATTATTTGTTTTAATTTCCCTTTGTCAGTAGTAAAGCTTTTGTTCTCAGTAGTCGAATTATTTACAATTAATTTAATGTGCTCTTTGCCCTGACGTTTTTGTTCTTCAGTAAAAGATGCTTGAACCTCAAGTGAAAAATCATTCAACTTGCATTCTTCGAAAGTAAGAGGCATCTGTTTTGTCTCTATTTTTGAGATGTCAAGAATATCATTAATAATGGCAAGTAGATCTTCACATCGTCGCATAATAATATTGGAATACTCCTTAATGCATTCTTTGTCATTAAAACTATCTGGTAGTAAAGATGAAAATCCCATGATCGCATTCATTGGCGTTCTAATTTCATGACTCATGTTTTGCAGAAAAATAGTTTTGAGTCGATCGCTTTCAATGGCTTGTTCTTTAGCAATTAATAAGTCATTATTTTGCTGTAGTAGTTTGGCTTCATTTTTTAAAATTATTTTTTGTGCCAAATTGCGTTTTTTCATTTCCATTAATATCCTTCGGTACCCTAAAGCGCTAAAGAAAAGCACAACAAGATATGAGATTAAATGAGTGAATATCATGCTTTTAATTTTAGCTCGTACAATAGGTTTGTACTTACTCATAGGTGTTGAAACACTTATTCCTCCACGAATATCTCCCAATTTATATCCTTGGTGTGCATGACATTTTAAACAACTATTTTCAACATGCATGGGCAGCATCAACCTCAAATGATTTTCATTATCTATTTTTTCAATACTGCTAAATTCTGTTTTTCCTTCTTCGAATAATTGAAGGGCTTTTGTTTCCCATTCATCTGCTTTGTTTTCGGGTCTTATGGGATTTAAGCTGGTGATATGTCCTTTTTGACCGTATTGTTCTTCGCCAATTTGAAAAACGAGTCGTGCCATGTAGGCCGGATTTACCAGAGTTAATTTTTTACCCGTAGTGGTTGTTATGTTTTGTTCTTCTAAGAAATTTAAATGAGGATTTGGTTGAATGGAGTCAGCTATGGGAACATAAACACCTCCATGCATTGAG
Organism: Labilibaculum sp.; assembly: GCA_041554215.1. Lineage (GTDB taxonomy): Bacteria > Bacteroidota > Bacteroidia > Bacteroidales > Marinifilaceae > Labilibaculum. The sequence continues at coordinate 3,937 of JBFFMG010000205.1, read as the reverse complement.
GCCCATCTTCGAAATGCCAGATCTTTATTATAGCTACCTAAAGCTTCTACCTTAGCTAATTCATATGCAGTTTGATTTTCTTTGTGAATATTCCATGCCAGAGAACTACCAATAAGTAGAGTTATGCAAATAATAATCAAAATGAAAAAATTGGTGATATATTTTATTTCTTTCCCCATGAGTATCGTGAGCATTTGTTACGTCTATAAAATTATAGATTGGTAATTCCTAGAGTGTATTGTTAAGTTACAATAAATTTTTTACGAAACAAAAAGGAAGAAGTTGTGTAATTATAAAGGTTTTAATGGATGCTCTTTTACGGGTTGTAAAAAAATATAGACTATGAAAGTTGGCTCGCGTAAAGGATTGCAGCGATTACCCCACAGCAAAGGGTGGGAGTATGGGCTGGGCGAGGAGTAGTAGCGGAAAGCCTGACCCGACTAGTAGATGGAATGTGCGAAAGGAAAGGAGGGGGACGCCCTGCTAATTTAATTAGATAAGCTCCAAGCCTCAGGTTTAGACGAAAACCATTGTTTTACCTTTTTCCAATTGCCTTGAAAAAAATCTGAGTTTCGGTAAGTGTTTAAATCATCTTCAGTTCTCCAATGACTAACGGTAAAGAATACAGATTGGTTTGATATATCTTGTAAAACCTCCAAATGAGAGCAGCCAGGGAAAGCGATAATGTCATCTTTCTCATTCGATGTAAGATCTTTAAAATCAGCAATGTGTTGTGGGAGTATTTCCAGCTTAACAAATCTAACGATCATGGAGTTTAATTCTAATGTCAGAGTTAATATCTAATTGTAATAGTTCAGCTAAATTGCCCTTATTTATTGCTATTTCCATTAATCCTGAGGAGTTGAATAGTGCCAAAAAATCACCTTCAGAAGATTCGTGATAGTTCTGATTAATTTTTGTGATTCGATAATGATTGCTTTGTACTAAAATTTCAAATTCTCTTTCCTGACTTACAGATTTAAATAATTCTTTTGAAATATTTGTAGTTACATTCCCATACGAATCAATATAAATAATTTGTCCGGTAATTGTTCCTTTCTGAATTAATGCACGTATGGGAACTAAGCGGTACAATTCTTTTTGGGTAGATCCCAGTTCTGAAATACCATTGTGTTTAATAATGTGAGAAGCGGCTTTGGCGAATACATTCAATTCGGGGAAAGTAAGAAAGAGATCTTCCTTTTCAATATTTTCTATGCGAACAATTTCTTGAGGTTCACCTTTCATTACCAAACTAAAAATACCGTTGTCGGCACCAATAAAATATTGATCCTTATATTTTACAGCAAGGTGTGGGTGTTCAGGAGTTTCTTCCGATTTAATGCCTATAATATGAATACTTCCTTTTGGAAAATGTACAAAGGCATTCTTTATAATAAAAGATGCCTGAGATATATTGTAATTATCAACGTTGTGACTCAAATCTACTAATTGTGCTTCCGGACAGATGGATAACAATCTTCCCTTAAGTGCTCCCAAGTAGTAGTCGCGGTGTTGCCAATCGGTAGTTAAACTTATTATTGCCATATATGGATATGAAAATTTTAAAAGAAAAAGAATTTATAAAAAAAAATATTTTATTCAGATTTCTCTTTTGTACTGCTTAACAAATCAGAATTAATAATTAATTTGTAAGCTCAAAAGTAATGAATATTGAACGGAATATATGATTGAAAAGAGTATATCTTTAGGGGTAATTGATCCTCTTGAATTTTATGGAATAAATAATTCAAAATTAACAGTTTTAAAGGAGTTGTTTCCAAAATTAAATATTGTTGGGAGAGGCAATGAAATATTTGCCAGTGGTGAAGAGAAAACGCTAAGTTTATTTGAGAAGAAAGTGAATTTGTTGATACTGCATTACAATCAATATAATGTTCTTACTCTTGCCAATATAAAAAGGATAGTTTTAGAAAATTCTCCGGATATTCAGGATCCTGATGATCCTAAAAGCGTTATTCTCTTTGGAAATAACGGCAAAATTATTCGTGCCCGTACTGCTAATCAAAAAAAGTTGGTTGAAAAATCAGCAAAGAACGATATGATTTTTGCAGTTGGTCCTGCCGGATCGGGTAAAACTTATACTGCCATTGCTTTAGCAGTTAAAGCCCTGCGTAATTCGGAGGTTAAAAAGATTATTTTGAGCCGACCTGCAGTTGAGGCAGGTGAGAATCTTGGATTTCTTCCAGGAGATTTAAAAGAGAAAATAGATCCTTATTTGCAACCCTTGTATGATGCTTTACTGGATATGATACCGCCGCGCAAATTGGCCGATTATTTGGAGGCCGAAATCATTCAAATTGCCCCCTTGGCTTATATGCGAGGAAGAACTTTGAATGAGGCATTTGTAATTTTAGATGAGGCGCAAAACACAACAACAAAGCAGCTGAAGATGTTCTTAACTCGTATGGGTATTAGCGGTAAATTCATGATTACAGGTGATATCACTCAAATCGATTTACCTAGAAGACAACAATCGGGATTGATTCAAGCTTTTCGAATTTTGAAGGACATAAAAGGAATTGCAATGGTTGAATTCGATAAGTCGGATATTATTCGTCACCGATTGGTGAAAGAGATCGTTACGGCTTATGAAATTGAAGAGGAAAAGGAAGAAAAAAGGAGAGAGATAAACGACAAATAAATCGGTTTTTTTGTGATTATTGTGTAAAAAGATAGTCGGGATGGATATAAATAGTTAGTACAGCTTTTCTACTTTTTTACTTTTATCTATCTTCGCACTAAATTAAAGACTGATTTTTACATTATTGTTATTTTGGTAACGGAATGTAGCCTGAATCAGTGAATAGCTACTAGCTAATAACTATTGGCATATCGAATAAACCATTTTTATAAATTATTAGAATTTTTGGAGCAATGAAAGAAGCAATTGTTAAAACAGATTTTAATTTCCCAAATCAAAAGAATCTTTACGTAGGTAAGGTAAGAGACGTCTATAATATTAATGATGAGTATCTTGCTATGGTTGTTTCTGATCGTATTTCAGCTTTTGATGTTGTATTGCCTGAAGGTATTCCTTTTAAAGGTCAGGTCTTGAATCAAATTGCTACCCGTTTTTTGGATGCAACATCTGATATCGTTCCAAACTGGAAAATTGCAACTCCAGATCCAATGGTAACTGTTGGTCATTTGGCAGATCCTTTTATGGTGGAGATGGTAATCAGAGGTTACCTAACTGGTCATGCTTGGAGAGAATATAAAGCAGGTAAACGTATGCTTTGTGGAGTACCAATGCCAGAAGGGATGAAGGAAAATCAGAAATTCGAGAAACCTATCATTACGCCAACGACTAAGGCAATGGAAGGTCACGATGAAGATATTTCCAGAGAAGAAATTTTAAAACAGGGCATCGTTTCTAAAGAAGATTACGAAATGCTTGAAAATTATACTCAGGCATTATTTGCCAGAGGAACTGAGATTGCTGCCGACAAAGGTCTGATTTTGGTTGATACAAAATATGAATTCGGTAAAAAAGATGGTGTGATTTATCTGATTGATGAAATTCATACTCCAGATTCGTCTCGTTATTTTTATTCGGAAGGATATGCTGAGCGTTTGGCTAAGAATGAGCAGCAAAAACAATTATCGAAAGAGTTTGTTCGCGAATGGTTAATGGAGAATGGTTTTCAAGGTAAAGACGGACAAAAAGTTCCTGAAATGACTGATGAAAAAGTAAATGAAATCTCGGAGCGTTACATTGAATTGTACGAGCAAATTATTGGTGAAAAGTTCGTGAAAGCAGATGCTAAAAGTGTAAATGCAAGAATAGAGAAGAACATTTTAACTTGTTTGGAATCTTTAAAATAATTACCCCTAAATCCCCTAAAGGGGACTAATAGGAAAGAAAAAATAAAACCGAAATCCCTTATGGGTTTCGGTTTTTGTATTAGATTAT
>JBFFMG010000204.1:0-6988 GCA_041554215.1 Labilibaculum sp. | reverse complement strand
TATAAAGTTTTCATTAAACTGGTTTTTCCACTGCCCACTTTACCAATGATGTAAACAAATTCTCCTTTTTCAATTTCAAGGTTAACATCGGTTAGAATAATGTTATCTGCTTGACGAATAATAGCATTTTTAAGTTCAATGATAGTCGATTCGGACATGTATCTCGTTTTTTAGGATTCAAATAGTATGTTGATATACAAATCTAAAAATTATTTTGGCAGAAGCTTTTTAATTGCGCTTTTTCTTTGTTGAAAAGCATACAATTTTTCTATTTTTCCTCCGTTTGAGATACGGTAAGCTTACAGATTATTTATACCTTTAAACCTGATTTTGTAAATGGAGTTTTGATTCATTAGTTAGCCACGATAAGGCACGAGTAATCAGCTTTTTTACTTATAAAACCTACACACGCAAAGCAGTATGAGAAACAAATTAAGTTTGTGGATTTTAACTTTCCTGTTTTTTTTATGTTTGGGATTACCAGCTCAAGCCCAAAAATCATTAACCCATAAAAGCAGTAATCAAGTTTGGCAATCGGCCATGCAAATGTTCCAAAATAAAAATTATGGCGGAGCCAGGCACGAATTTTCCGATTTTGTTAAATTAGAGAAGGATTCCTACTCCGATCGATCCGCCAAAGCCGAGTTTTATATGGCGTGGTGTTCTATTGAACTTTTTCGCCCTGAGGCCGAAGAGGAAATGAAATCTTTTATTCGGAAACATCCGGAAAGTAATTTAAAACAGTCGGCCTATTTTCAATTGGGAAGACAACAGTATTTGAGTAAGAAATTCAAAAATGCTTTGGTTTGGTTCAATCAGGTTGATGTTTATGCTCTGGATTCTGATCAGCGAACAGAATATCAATTTAAAATGGGCTATTCCTATTTTATGGAAAAAAAATACGAAGAGGCCAGAAAATTCTTTTTCGAGATCACCGAGGTGGCGGGAGAATACAATGCACCTGCAAACTATTACTATGCACATATTGCCTATCTAAATGGAAATTATCAAACTGCATTAAATGGATTCGAGAAGCTAATTAAAAACAAAACCTTTAAGCCAATCGTTCCTTACTACATCACGCAAATTTATTACTTGCAGGAGAAGTATGCAAAAGTAATCGATTATGCGCCCCAATTTTTAGACGATACCTCGGTAACAAGAAGTGAGGAAATAGCAAAGATGATTGGCTTGTCACATTATCAATTAAAAGAATATCAAAAGGCAATCCCATTTCTGGATAAAGGAAAGAAAAGCTTGTCGCGAGAGGATAAATTTGCTTACGGATATTGCCTCTATAAACAAAAACAATTTGACGAGGCTGTTCCACAATTTGAGGGTGTTGGTGGTGAGCGGGATGAGTTATTTATGGTTGCCAATTACTGCTTGGCAGATTGTTATTTGCAATCGGGAGACAAAAATGGGGCAAAAGTAGCTTTTTCGACTACAGCCAGAATGGATTTTGACAAGGATATGCAACAGGATGCTTTGTTCAATTTTGCGAAGTTGACCTATGAGCTTTCTTATTCTCCTTTTAACGAAACCATAAAAGCGTTCGATGAATATTTAGAGAAATATCCAAACTCCGATCGCAACGATGAGGCATACGATTATTTGGTGAAAGTGTACATGACCACTAAAAATTATGGTGATGCGTTAACGTCAATGAATAAAATTTCAAGTAAAACTCCAGAGATTAAAAGAGCATACCAAAGAGTTTCATGGTTACGTGGTTTAGAGTTGATGAAACAGCTTAACTACTCTAAGGCAATCGAGTCTTTTAATGCTTCATTGGAGTATCGAATATATAATTCCCAAATAGCTGCTGAGTGCATTTACTGGAAAGCTGAAGCTCACTACAGAATGGGGGAATTTGCTAAGGCGACAACACTTTATGATGAATTTATACTGTCACCAGGCTCAGGTTCTTCTGATTATTACGAGCGTGCCTATTACAATATTGCTTACGCATATTTCGAGCAGGATAAATACAGCGAAGCTTCCGATTGGTTCCGCAAATTTGTAAATCAATCTGATCAAAAAAGCAACTTTGTTTCGGATGCGTGTAATCGAATTGGTGATTGTTTCTTTTTGAGTAGAGATTATAAAAATGCTTCGGAATATTACCGAAAATCTGTTCTTGCTAAAAATTGGGATACCGATTATGCATTGTATCAGCAAGCTCTTTCGGTTGGATTGATGGGTAATTCTGATGAAAAATCGAAATTGTTGGAGCAGATACGCACCTCTTATACCGATTCGGAATATTTGGATGATGCATTGTATGAATTGGCGGAAGCAAGAGTGAAATTAGACGATCAGGCGACAGCAGTTTCCATTTATAAAGAATTGGTTTCTAAATTTCCAAAAAGTAGTTATGCTCCTAAGTCATTATTGCAGTTAGGTCAATTGAATTACAATGCTAAGGAATATCAAAAAGCCATTGATTCTTATAAAGAAGTAGTGTTAAAATATCCACAAAGTGAAGAACATAAAAGTGCTTTCATTGGACTGAAAAATGTATATGTGGATATGAATAAAGTGAATGATTATTTTGCTTTTGCTGAGTCGTTCCAAGGGGGTGGAGCAATGAGAAGTTCTGAAAAAGATTCTCTTTCTTATATTTCTGCAGAAAGATTATACATGTCGGGCGAAACAGCTAAAGGAACAGATGCATTGGGGGAGTATTTATCTAATTTCCCAAATGGAATGTTTCGTTTGAATGCGCAATTTTATAAGGCAAATGCGGCTTTAGATTTGCAAAAATACGATGAGGCTCTTGCCGGATTCGAGCAGGTTTTGAGTAAGCCTAATAATTTGTTTACCGAAAAGGCTTTGCTGGCTTCATCGCAATTAAACTATCGGAATAAGAATTATTCGCAGGCGAAAGGCCAGTTTTCTAGATTAAAGGGAATGGCTGAGATTCCAGAAAATGTAAAATTGGCTAAAGTGGGCTACATGAGGTCAGTTTATTGTCTTAAGGAATATGAGAATACAATTCAGGCGGTAAGCGATGTGTTAGAGGTAGCCAAATCGAAGGAAGAATTAATTCGGGAAGCCAAATACAAAAGGGGAAAATCATATTTGGCTTTGTCGAACAATGCTTCGGCAGTAGTCGATTTTAAAGATTTGGCAAAGGAAACTCAGAGTGCCGAAGGAGCAGAATCGAAATATCTGATAGCAAAAATATATTTGGAAAATTCTCAGTACGATTTGGCCGAAAAGGAAATTAATCAATTTATTGAGATGAATTCACCACATCATTATTGGCTGGCCGAAAGTTTCCTTTTACTTTCAGATGTGTTTTTGAAAAAGAATGATCCTTTTCAGGCTCGTTACACACTTCAAAGTATCATTGATAATTATTCGGATAAAAACGATGGTATTATTGAAAGAGCAAAGAATCGTTTAAATACTCTTGTTGCTAAAGAGAAAAAAGAAGATGAGAGAATCACCAATAAAGAAGTGAAGGTTCAGTTCGAAGGAGCAGACACGACCCAAAGCAATAAGTTGTTTGAAAAAAGTGCTGTGAAATCTGATTCTATTGGATTGGATGAAGAGAGAATAATGTTGGAAAAAATGCTAAATAGATTAGAAATTAAGTAATAAACCACTCATGAAGAAAGTAATGTTCAGAAAATTTATAATAAGTGTTGCAATAGCTAGTCTGGCATGTTCCGGGTCTTATGCTCAGGAGCAAAGAGACTTAAATAAGGAGGTAAAAGTTAAAACAGCTTATCAACCTAAAATAAACAAATCAAAGCGAATTGGTGAATTGCCGGTTGTTCAGGATACAGCAACTTTCACTCCTTCGTTTAATTATTTTATACAAACAAAACCTTTGGCTGTAGGGTTTTCTCCTGCTCTAATTCCAGCAGCACGAATTGTTGGTGAGCCTTTGCAATCAATTAATAGTCATGTGTTAACACTTTCTGGAGGTAATTATGCTACACTTTTGGGCGATTACCGATTCAATAACCAACGTTCGAAGACTTCCGATTTTGGCATTCATATTCGTCACTATTCTACAAATGGAAAAGTAACATTGGAAAATGGCAATAAGGTTAAGCCTGATTGGACAGAGCAATTGGCCGAAGTTTATGGCAGTACCTATTTAGATGAGGCTAAAATATCAGGAAGCGTTTACTATTCGCACAAAGGCTATGATTTTTTTGGTTCGCCATTAAGTGAGGATCTTCCCTTGAATTATGTGAATTTATTTCCTTATTCAGAGCAGGTTCAAAATCGTTTTGGCTTAATTACCGATCTTCAAACTACATTTAAAGATGAGGAAAAGCTGAATTTTGGTGTTGGTTTGCAATACGAGCATTTTACCGATGATGTTAATATTACAGAGAATGATTTTTTGATTAATGCCCAAGCAAGAATTCGTCGCGGAGATGGTCTTTGGAGCTTGAGTTCTTCTTTTGATTATTTTGGAACCCTTGGTTTGTATGATGGGGAAGAGCTAGTCGGTGATTTGGAAAGAAAAACCTTGGTTTGGAATTTAAATCCTCAGTATTTGCTTGAAACTGGTAGATTGAGCCTTAAGTTAGGTGTAAATGCAGTTGTTGCAATGGGAGATGATTCTGAAGCAAAAATATACCCAGACATAGCTGCCGATTTTGAAGCTATTGATGGCATTATGACCTTGTTTGCTGGCCTTGATGGAAATTTAAATATGAACAACTATAACAATATCATTGCCGAGAATCCATTCGTTTATTCAGGTTTGGATGTAAAATCCTCCAATCAGAAATACAGATTGTTTGGTGGTGTAAAAGGCAGTTTATCGTCCAATTCATCATTTAAGCTATCTGCAGAGTATAGTTCTGTTGATGACCAGTATTTCTTTGTGAAAAGAACAGCTGGTTCAATAAGTGCCTATTACACTGGGCCAACCTATTCAAATAAATTTGATGTAGTTTATGATGATATTAGTCTGCTTCGTTTAGGTGCGGAAGTTACCATAGGTTGGACCGATAAATTGCAGTTGAATTCAGCTGTTTGGTATAACAAGTATACATTAGATCAGCAAGAAGAAGCTTGGCACAAACCAGAATTTGAAATGAATGTAAATGCCACTTACGCTTTCACAGATGAACTGGAATTTCAGGCTGGTGTAAGCATGTTGGGAGAAAGAGCTGTTTCAATGGGACCTCAGGTAAAGTATTTAGATGCTGTGTATGATCTCAATATTGGTGCAAATTATCGCTTAAACAAGCATTTTACTGCTTTTGGCAAAGTAAACAACCTATTTGCCGACAAATACTACCAGTGGGATGGATATCCTTCGCAGAGACTTAATTTTTTATTAGGTGTAAAAGTTGTATTTTAGACCGTATTAAACACATTTATATTGGGATGTTCTATATCGTAGAACATCCTTTTTCTATTTTGCTTATGTTTGTAAATTGTTTTTAGCACGTATTTTGCTAGTTTTAATTTTATTATTAATTATCAATCAAATTTATGCTCTTAAAATTTATAAATAAATTTAAATATATACTTCTGCTTACTTTTGTGTTTTTTACACAAGTTAATCAGCTTAGTGCTCAAAAAGATGAGCGTTGGAAGCTTTCTGTTAATAATGATCGTAAACCCCTTGAGATTTTAATGGAGTTTGGGGAAGAGGATATGGGAGTAACTTACCTGTTTGATATCACTCGAGATACACTTAATTTGGCTTTTGTTGCCGAGGAATCCATTGATTGGGATTCGCATGGCGTTAGTGTTTTTGCAAAGCCAAAGAACAAAGAAGTTCTTAAAATTAAACTCGATGATGTGGATATGGAAAATGTTCAGGTTGTTTTTTACAAAATGTGGAAGGCAATGCCTAAAAATTTTAAAAATGTAACAACCTTATTTGAACTTAGGGAATATGGGAATACTAAATCAGGTGATAAGATCAATAATTTTATCATCCGATTTAAAATGAAAAGACCTCGGCGAAGTAATTCTATGGAATTATAAACATAAATAAATGCATTTCTTTGCAGATTAAGACTTTTAAAAACGGTTTGTCAAAAACTATTAAAAAGCACGATTTTTCCAGATAAAACAGCCTGAAAACTCATCATTTTTACTATCTTTGTTTTACTTTTATTTTCAGATTCCGCAAGGAGTGTAATTGATTGATTGTTAGTGCGTTCTGCATTTGTGTCAGTCCCTGTTTTTCATCTTCTTTTTTTAAGGAAAGTATGCCTGAGAATAAATTAGTTTTTGCACAATAAAAAATATTAGAATATAAGATCATGATTTGATCAATAATTATACGATTATTGATCTGATTATTTGATTGACAACTAAAGATCTGATAAATGAGTGATTTAGAAAATAAACCAAGTGAGAAGAATGAATATTCAGCGGAGAGTATTCAGGTTTTAGAAGGATTGGAAGCGGTTCGTAAACGCCCTTCTATGTATATTGGTGATGTAAATGTTAAAGGTTTACACCATTTGGTGTATGAGGTTGTTGATAACTCAATAGATGAAGCCTTAGGTGGATATTGTAAAAATATCGATGTATTCATCAATGAGGATAATTCGGTTACCGTTAAGGATGATGGTCGTGGTATTCCTACCGAGCTGCATGTGAAAGAAAACAGATCAGCGCTCGAAGTAGTAATGACAGTATTACATGCCGGTGGTAAATTCGATAAGGGTTCATACAAGGTGTCTGGAGGTTTGCACGGTGTTGGTGTGTCTTGTGTTAATGCACTGTCAATACTTTTAACTGCCGAAATCCATCGTGATGGGAAAATTTATCGTCAGGAATATTCTAAAGGAACGCCTTTGGCTCCTGTCGAAACGATAGGTGAATCTAACTTGACAGGAACATATATTACTTTCAAGCCAGATGATTCAATCTTTCTTGTAACGGAATACAAATACGATATTTTAGCTGCACGTTTAAGAGAGCTTGCCTTCCTTAACAAAGGGATAAAACTTGTTTTAATTGACTCTCGTGATGTCAATGAAGAAGGAAT
>JBFFMG010000203.1:0-6992 GCA_041554215.1 Labilibaculum sp. | reverse complement strand
GAAATTTTTAATGGTTTCCTTTAAGTATTCTCTATCTAAATGAGTGTAAATTTCTGTAGTTAGAATTGATTCGTGTCCTAACATTTCCTGTACAGCTCTTAAGTCAGCACCACCTTCAACTAAATGCGAAGCGAAAGAATGACGGAATGTGTGAGGAGATACATTTTTCTTCAATCCAACTTTTTTTGATAGATTCTTAATAATAGTAAAAATCATAACACGAGAAAGTTTACGACCTCTGCGGTTTAAGAAAAGAATATCTTCACTATCCTTATCGATATTTAACTTACCTCGATAGCTCTTAAGATATATCTTGATTTCTTTTTTCGCTTTTTTTCCAATTGGAATTAAACGCTCTTTATTACCTTTTCCATGAATTTTAATAAAACCCATTCTGAAATGAAGATTGGAAACACGCAAGTCGATTAATTCTGATACACGTAATCCACAAGAGTAAAGCGTTTCAAGAATTGCTCTGTTTCTTTGACCTTCAGCTTTGTTCATGTCAACAGCCTTAACCAAAACATCAATTTCGTCAGTTGTTAAGGTATCAGGTAGTTTACGACCAATTTTTGGCGCTTCTAATAATGCTGTAGGATTTTTTTCAATAATTTCTTCTAATAATAAGTACTTAAAAAATGCTTTAATACCAGAAATAACACGAGCTTGAGTTCTAGGACTTGTACCAGCATCATTAATCCAGGCAACAAAGTCTTTTAAGTGCTGAAGAATTACTTCTTCTGGAGCAACCTCCATGTTTTTTTCTCTGAAGAAGGTTGTTAGTTTAGTAATGTCATTAATGTAAGCATCTACAGAATTCTTAGAAAGATTCTTCTCCAAGGTTAAGTAGGTCTTAAAATTTTCAATTGTTGTTGTCCATTTCATTTTATTCAGTTTTTAGTATGTAGTTTAGTTGTAAGTAATACCATTTTATTATTAGTTTTACTCAAGTACTAATAATATACGAATTCTTTATGATAAAACTTGTCTGCAATTTAAAAAAATATTACGTAAGCTGACAATTTTTTAAAGACCTCTTTATGTTTAACCTTAAAATGCTTTGACAAGATGAATTTTTTGATCATTAATGGCCCAAACCTAAATCTGCTCGGAACCCGCGAAAAATCTATATACGGAGAGGTTTCTTTCGAAACTTATTTTGAACAACTACAGGTGTTATATAGTAAAATTAAACTCGAATATTACCAGTCTAATATAGAGGGGGAATTGATAAATGAAATCCATCGTGTAGGTTTTAGTTATGATGGAATTGTGATCAACGCAGGTGCATACACTCACACGTCTCTTGCCCTTGCTGATGCTATATCTGCAGTAAATACACCAGTTGTAGAAGTTCATATTTCTAATGTACATAAAAGAGAATTAATAAGACATTCTACAATGATTGGTAATGCCTGTTTAGGTACGATTTCTGGTTTTGGACTGGACTCATATCGATTGGGAATTGAAGGCTTATTAAATTATTGTGACAAAAGTTAATTTTTTTTTGACAAGTGGTTTTTTTTGTATGTTTTATATTATGGGCAAGTTGTTGAGGGCTTATTAAATTGCTTTTGAGAATTTGAGTATCTTTGCATTGCCAAAACTAAAATTGAAAGAGTTACTCGATGAAGAAGCACACGAAAATTATTGCAACTATTTCCGACAAAAAATGTGATGTCGAATTTTTGACTGAGTTGTTTAATGAAGGAATGAATGTAGTTCGACTTAACACAGCCCATCAAACTCATGATGATGCCTTGAAGGTTATTAAAAATGTAAGGAAAGTTTCCGATAGGATTGCTTTACTTGTAGACACTAAAGGACCGGAGATTAGAACTGTTGATGTTCTTGAAGAAATTCATCTTAAGAAGGGTGATTTAATTAAGATGAAAGGGAATGATAACCTTCCTTGCACAGAATTGTGTATAAAGGTTAGTTATGAAGATTTTGTTAAAGATCTTGAGGTTGGAAAGAAAATCTTAATTGATGATGGTGAATTAGAATTGTTAGTGGTTAGTAAGGACGAACAATTTTTGACCGTAGAAGCACAAAATGGTGGCCCGGTTAAAAATCGTAAGAGTATTAATGTTCCTGGAGTTTCAATAAATTTACCTTCTTTAAGTCCTAAAGATATCGAATTTATTCATTTTGCTATTGAGCAGGATATTGATTTTATTGCACATTCATTTGTTCGTAATAAAAGTGATGTGATGCAGATTCAAGGAATTCTTGATCAGCAAAACTCTAATATTAAAATTATTGCGAAAATTGAAAATCAAGAAGGGGTTGACCATATTGATGAAATATTGGAGCATGCATATGGTATTATGGTTGCACGAGGAGATTTGGCAATTGAAATTCCAGCTCAGAAAATTCCTGTAATCCAACGAAAAATTATTCGCAAGTGTATCGAGAGAAAGAAGCCTGTAATTATTGCGACTCAGATGCTTCATTCAATGATTAATAATCCAAGACCTACGAGAGCCGAAGTTAGCGATATTGCCAATGCAATTTACAATAGAACCGATGCGATCATGTTAAGTGGCGAGACTGCATATGGTGATTATCCTGTTGAAGCAGTTAGGGTAATGAAATCGGTGGCAATTGAGGTGGAGAAAGAACTTTATCCGGATACAAAACAAAACTTTGTTAGAAGTAATCATGAACTTTCAGCTATTCTTGCGCGTTCTGCAGTAAAAGCATCTCAGTTATTGCCGGTTAAAGCAATTGTTACAGATACTTTAACAGGCAGAACTGGTAGGTATTTATCTGCTTATAGAGGAACTTTACCGGTTTACGCACTGTGTTATTCAAAGCGTGTAATGAGAGAATTAGCACTTTCTTATGGCGTTGAAGCTAGTTATCGTAAATTGCTTGTTAGTCGTGATGAATACGTAAAACAAACTATGTTCTCATTAATGGATCAAGGTTGTTTTAAAAGTGAGGATATGGTGATTATTATTGGAGGTAGTTTCGGTCCTTCAAAAGGAGTTTCATTTATGGAGATTAGTGTTGTTGATCAATTAACACATAAAGTGTAATGATATATAATTGAAAAAAATGCGAACCGTTCTGGTTCGCATTTTTTTTATATCTAATAGCGTAAGTAGATTAGAACGAGGGCTATTCCAATGCCTATACCTGTAATTACCAAATTAAAGCTTCTTCGGTCTGTTTTAAAGACCAACATGAGCAATGATGATACAAGTAAACTGCTGAATGAAATTAGAAAATAGGAAACAGTAGTACCAAGGTTATATCCGGTAAACGGATAAAAGGAGAATCCACTACCATAAATTGATTTATAATGCATGTTGATTCCAACTCCAAGAATAATCCCGATTATGGCAAAGAAATTATATCTTATTGTTGAAGCAGAACTCTGACTTGCAAGAAGATTTTGAATTCCAACCATGAGAATTGAGAAAGCCAAAATTAATTTTATTGTTGATGTTGAGAAATTTAGAATTGTAAAATTACAAAGCAAGAGCCCAACAATTGAACCAATTACCAAGGCTAGTAATAGTGAAAAATAGGCTTTCCAGTCTTTTATTTGGAACGCGATTCCGAATAGTACCAGTAGCATAAATGGTTCGAATGACGAAAAAGAAATTAAATGATATAGTGCTGATTCAAAGCTTGATAGTATAGAGTTCATTTTTTGTTTATTTCCATTTTATAACTGCACGGCAATTTTCAATGTCCGTATTTTTTGTTTTGATGACTATATTTGATGTGCTATTATTTGTCACATTGAATATTTCTAAGATTTGATCTAATTTTGCTTCATGTAAATAATTAATTTCAAGTTCGTGTATTTTTTTCTTCAACAAAATTTCTGAAAGGCATGAATCAATGACCCACTTAACGTATTTTACATTATTAACATGCTGATAGATATCCAAGTCGCTGTAATGAATGTGAAGATCCTCTTGATAAATCAAGTTTTCAACTTTAGGTATTTTTGTTAATTTCTGTGCAAAAATTGGATCTTTAGTATTCACAGGCATTTTGGCAACTATTTCCTGTGGTCTAATGAGTTTTTTAGTTTTTGAGTTTATCACTAACCATGAAGATAAGGCCTGCCCAATAACTTGATCTTTTGAATTGTAAATTTTAAATGCCCGATTCCCAAATAATCCATCTGTTCCAACCGACCATGTTTCAATACTAATTAGATCTTTCCAATTGGGGGTTTCAAAAATCTGAAGTTTCAATCTGGATAAAACCCATGCCATGTTATTGGCTTTTAGGTCATCAATGCCTTGATGGATTAACTCGATGTGGTTTCCAGCAATCTCCTGAAAGTAATTGCAAATGCTTGTGAGTTTTGCTTTTCCGTTTAAATCAGCATCAAAAGATCCTATTTGAAACGTTTCTCTGTATTTTGTTATGTCGATATTTAAGGTATCCATTAGAATAAGAAAGTTCTGAGTTTTTTAACTATGTATAGTGATCGTATTAAAAGAAGAGCTACAAATGGTAATATTTCATTAGGAAAAGATTGTGGTATAATTGACCAGCTTCCTATAACTAAAATAAGTAGTAATGAATTTAATAAGAAGTAGTAATAGGCAAATAAATGAGATTTTTTCCTGAGCAATGTTAAGACCATTGGGAAGTGAAGAGGAATGGCCCAAATAATATTCCAATTAGGTCCAGTGGCCTGATGATCAGTAAAAAACCATAAGAAAATGATCAACCAGCCAAGTAATCCACAAATGCCAAAAATAAAGAGATCGAAAACAAAGAAGTTCTTTTCTTTTTTAAGGTATACTAAGCTGAGAATGAGACCTAGTGTTGCAATAATTCCAAAAATGAATCCCGGTCTTTTATACCAGATGGTTAGCTTTAAGTTAAGAGCTGGCTTAAGGATAACTTCGGTTGATTTTACCAAAGGTTTAGTGGTTCCATCCGTCTTAATTTTGGCATTTTCAAATCCCAACATCATATTGTCGGGCAAAAACATGTATTGATAAGGAGTGGCTTCTGTATCGCAAGGTATTCCTAAAGCCAAATGAATGCCTAAAAATATCCAACGGCTTTTTTCCATGAATGGATCCAATAAATTCCAAAATGATTTCGGTTGGTTAACGATAGTATCGAAAAGAATAGGTCCAGATGTGTTTGCTTTCACAATGTCTCTAATTCTTGTAGAACAATTATCAAAAAGAAAATCGTAACGGTAATATCGATTCTCGGGTTTGTAATTTATAAGTAAAGAAGTAAATAGATTTTGTCTTTCAATACTATCAAGGTTTAGTTTTTGTTCAATTATCCCTCTTTTTTCATAAATGTACCCATTCCTGAATCGATCAAAATTGGAGTAAGATAGCATGTAATCGAGTTTACCTCTGGCGAATTTCGGATAAAAATTAGGGGTGTCAAAATTAAATGTACCGTAACCAAAAACAATGTCAATTTTTTTTTCTTGATCTTTTATTCGAAGTGCTGAATGCCCAAATTGTGAGTATAATTCATCTCCTGGAGAACAGGTTAGAAGACTGATTTCAGCATTCTTCGATAAATTTTGTCCTGTTGTATAATTTCCAATTGATAGTAAAAAAAATAGAATCAATAAGATTCGAAAAGGGATAGTTTTTATTGCCATAAGAGTGAATGTTTACTCATCGAAGATAAGTATTTTATAAATATTCTGGAAGGTTTCAATATCATAATTTAGGCAGATTAAAGAAGATATTTATTACAAAAAATTACCACAAGATTGCGAGTAGATTTAGGAGAAGGGGCGTGTTGGTGAAATAATAAATCTGTATTCATTAAAATGTTGTCGAATAGTTATTTAGGTAGGAACAGTTCCTTGACTGCTATTTTAGCTCTTTCGTCAAAAAATATAAGTTTTCATCTTTCAAACTTGAATTTAATTAACATCTTTAAGTCCCTATTTTTAACTAATCAATTCCTAAAAAATGAGAAGGCTTCTTTTCGTTATTCTATTTGTGCCCCAAATTTTATTAGCATACTCATCGAAATCAAACAGCGAAAGTGTAAACTTGTCAATGAATTTGCAGGCCGATTCATTACTCAATATTCAGATGTATCAGTTGGCAGAGGGGTATCTTGCCGACTATCCGGATTCCTCAATCTATTATGCTGATAAAATATTACTTTCGGCGAATTCATTGCACGACTCCGTTTACATTGAAAAAGCGAACTACCTAAAAGGAAAAGCCTCTTATAAAAAAAGTGATTTTTCAAATTCAATTAAATATCTTGAAAAAGCAATTTTCTATTGTACCAAAACACGAGACAAAGAAAAAAGTGATTGTTATAATGCTTTGGGAAATTCGCTAATCGAAATTGATAACTATAAGCTTTCTCTGGGTTCTTATTTTACAAGTCTTAGTATTAGAAGTGAATTAGGTGATAGCTTGCTAATTTCTGCATCGTTAAATAATATTGGCAATGTGTATTTTCAAATGCAAGAGTATTCGAATGCTTTGAAATATTATAATCAATCATTGGTTTTAAAGAAAAAAGCAAACAATTTGCTTGGTGTTGCGATAATGCATAATAATATTGGGAATGTATTGCACAAATTGAATGATAGCTCTAGAGCTTTGGTATCCTATCTAAAAGCTCTAGAGATGATTGAATATGAAAATAACGTTGCATGGAAACCAATTCTGCTTGAAAATATTGGTCAATTATATTTGGATCGGGGCGAAATTAATAAGTGCATGATTTATTATAATAGAGCATTGTTGGAATCTGAGAGCCGAAATGATAAAATTTCTGTTGCCAGTGTAAAATCATCTTTGGCTATTGCTCATTTAAAAAGTGATGATTTTAATAGTGCTTTAGGTTTGTTCGAGGAGGCTTTGATATTAGCAAAAGAAATTAAAGTTCAACGAATTGAGTTGGATTGTTATTTCTACATGTCGGAATTGTATGAGAAAAAAAATAATTTAGAAAAGAGTATTTTTTATTTTAAGAAGTATGATAAAATAAGAGGAAAGATTTATATT
>JBFFMG010000202.1:0-7060 GCA_041554215.1 Labilibaculum sp. | reverse complement strand
TTGAGGAACCTCAGCTAAAAGATTCTCAATTTTTGCAATTCTGGTAAAAATATCCTCCTGAAGAGCATTTCCTTCCTGAATACGAAAATCCATAATTGCTGAAAGGGCAGTTTTGAATCCTTCAAAAATTAGATTCCATTCCTCTTCGTCGAGCTCCTGATATTCAACTTTTAGTGCATCAGGTAACTTAACGATCGTTTGAAGAAGAGGTTCGTTATTTATATTAATCCCAAGATCCTGAGCTAGTTCACTTAATTGTTTGTAGTATGCCTCAACAATAGGTTTGTTGATTTTAGTTTCTTTGTCAGTGCCAACACTTTCAATAAAAATGGAAAGCTCTACTTTCCCTCGCTCCAGCTTGTTTTTGATTTCATTCCTTATTACCAAGTCTTTTTCTTTGTAAAGATTTGGCATTCGGGTATTGATATCTAGTTGTTTACTGTTTAGGGATTTGATTTCAATTGAAATCTTTTTATTTTCCAGTTCAAGAATGGCTTTACCAAAGCCTGTCATCGATATTAACATATTTGGGCTATTTATTTTGGCAAAGGTAAGAGTTTGAAGTGGATTTACAAATCAATCCCTTTATATACTTAGAGTTGAGAAAATAGTATCTTACTTTGTCGGTAAATTTAAATTATTGGTCGGTTAGTGCATGTTTCTCTGTAGGGATGATAGATTTAGTTTTCCATCGACCGGTTCGGTAGTAAAGATATGAGAATATTGTTCCCATTGACCATCCGAGAGGTATTGACCACCAAATTCCTGTTTCTCCAATTTTTGAAGACAGAAAATAGGCTCCGGGAATACGAATGATCCACAGTGAAAAAAGTGTTATAAACATTGGGATTAGTGTGTCGCCAGCACCTCTTAAAACACCATTTGTGGTGAACATGGTTGAGAATAGTAGGTAAAAAGAGCTTACTATAATCAAGTATTTTTCCCCGATGGCAATTACGTTTGCATCTGTTGTAAATAATTTCATTAAATGACTGCCAAATATGATTATTATAGCGGTCATTAACAGGCAAAATACATTTGACATGATGAATGTGACCTTAAATCCTTGCCGAACCCGGTCAATTTTATTGGCCCCTAAATTCTGACCAACAAATGCGGCTACAGCTTGTGAGAAATTCATAGCTGGTATCATGGCTAAAGAGTCAATTCTCCCCGCCGCTGTATAGGCTGCAATAACATCAGTTCCAAATGTATTTACGATTCCAAGTAAGGCCATCATTCCCAGAGCAACAAATGTATGTTGAAGACCTGATGGAATCCCAATCTTTAAACTTTTAATGAATATTTCTTTATCAAACACCAGTTTAAAAAGTGAAAACTGAAGGATATTATGGCTTCTGTTTAAGTAGATTATGCCGGAAATAAATGCGCCACTTTGAGCAATAACCGTTGCCCAGGCAGCACCGGCAATTCCCCATTTAAATACCATTACAAATAGTAAATCGAATATGATATTAAAAATAGAAGCAAGTATCAAAAAGTAAAGTGGTGTTTTCGAATCACCAAGTCCACGTAGAATCGAACTGGTTCCACTAAATCCAAAAAACATCACCATTCCGGTCATGTACACGTTCAGGTAGGTGGTTGCCTGAGGTATTAATTCTGCAGGTAATTGTAATAGAATAAAAAGATCTTCGCTAAAGTAGATGCCCAGAAAAGAGATAAAAATACCTGTTGCAAATAAAAATATGTACATGGTATCAATAGCTCTCTTTACTTTATTAATGTCTTTAGCTCCGTAATATTGAGATATTACAATTGAAAAGCCAGAACCGATTCCAATTAACAAAGCAATTAGCGTGAATATAATAGGAAATGATGCTCCCACAGATGCAAGGGCTTCTTTACCAAGTACCTTTCCTACAATTATGCTGTCTACAATATTATAGAGCTGCTGAAACACATTCCCCAAAAGCATAGGTAAGGTGAAATTCAGTATCAGTTTGGTAATATTTCCTGTGGTGAAATCTTTCATTCAATTCTATGTGGAGCTAAATGGTTCAGCTATTAAAATTCGATGGTTAGAATTAAGCTCGTTCGCTCAATTCTAACCATCGAAATTCCTTTTCGTCAATTAATTCAATTACTATTTCAATACGACTGGCTTTTTCCATTAACTCATCGTTCGAAAGACTTCCAGAACTCATTGCAACTTCAATTTCTTCTTTTTCAGTTGTAAGGGTTTCAATATCAACCTCTAATTGCTCAAATTCTCTTTTTTCGTTAAATGATAATTTTTTAGGCTGTTCCTGTTTTGGTTTCTCTTTTTTAGGGCTAGTTTGTTTTTCAATTTTTTTTACCGCTTTTTCTTGCTGATCTAAAGAGTCGCGATAAATAGTGTAGTTGCCAGGGAAATTTCGGATAATGCCACCTCCCTCAAATACAAATAATTGATCAACAACCTTATCCATGAAATATCTATCGTGAGATACAATGATTAAACAGCCCGAAAAGCTCAATAAATAATCCTCCAACACGTTTAAGGTCATGATATCCAAATCATTGGTTGGCTCATCAAGAATTAAGAAGTTCGGGTTTTTCATCAATACAGTCATTAAATACAGTCGACGTTTTTCGCCACCGCTTAATTTACAGACCTGGTTGTACTGAGTTTTAGTGGGGAAAAGGAAGTATTCCAAAAATTGAGAAGCCGACATCACTTTTCCATTGCCTAAATCAATAGATTCTGCAATTTCTTTAATTACATCTATGATTTTTTCATTTTCATTAATGGTTATTCCGTCTTGTTTATAGTAGCCGTAAACTACTGTTTCTCCAATTTCAATAGATCCAGAATCGGCTTGGATGTTTTGGGTAATCATGTTTAGGAAAGTTGATTTCCCCGTTCCATTTTTACCTACAATTCCAATTTTTTCACCTCTTTGAAATTTATAGCTGAAATCTTGTACTATTTTTAAATCACCAAAGCTTTTATTAAGATGCTCTAATTCCAGAATTTTATTGCCTAATCTGGCTGATTTAATATCTAAATCCATTTTGGCTTCTTTAAATCCGGAACCTGCTTTCTTTTTGATATCCTCAAAGGCATCAACTCTGTATTTTGCTTTTGTTCCCCTTGCTTGTGGCATTCTTCTGATCCATTCCTGCTCAGTTTTCATTAATTTTTGAGCTTTGCCAACTTCAGCATTTAGGTTTTCAATGCGTTCAGCTCTTTTCTCCAAATAATAAGAGTAATTGCCTTTGTATGTGTAAAGATTATTCGATTCTATTTCTATGATTTCATTACAAACCCGATCCAGAAAATACCTGTCGTGAGTTACCATTAAAAGAGTTCCTTTCGATTTGTTAAGGAATTCCTCAAGCCATTCAATCATTTCCAGATCCAAGTGGTTGGTAGGCTCATCAAGAATTAAGAAATCCGGATCAGTAATCAATACTTTTGCCAATCCAACACGTTTTTTCTGTCCCCCCGAAAGTTCCCCTATCATTTGATCCAGATTGGTGATTTTTAGTTTGGATAGAATCTGTTTTACTTTGTTTTCATAGTCCCAGGCCTTGAACTGATCCATCTTTTCGAGGATGTCAGCCATCATTTCTTGATCATTGTCCTTGATAATCCGCTCGTAGTCCCGAATCACAGAAAGTACTGGGTCGGTAGAGTTAAATACCTCATTAAGAACCGTGTTGCTTTTGTTTAAGTCGGGATTTTGCATTAAATAAGCAATTTTTAAGTCACTTCGAAAAGTAACATCTCCATTATCCTGACTATCTAATCCCGAAATAATATTTAAAAGAGTAGTTTTTCCAGTCCCATTTTTCGCAATCAATGCAATTTTTTGCCCTTGTCCTACACCAAAGCTAATATTTTCAAATAATGTAAGATCTCCGTAACTCTTGGTAAGGTTTTCAACCTGTAAATATGATATCATCTAATCTGTTCTTAATTTTTTGGAGTTCAAATTTACGAATAAGTACTGATACATTACTAATTTGATGTTGAATTAGAATTATCTTGTGCGAGTAAGTACTTTGTAACATGATTAACCTGGCTATAATTGCACGAAAAAAATCCTGCTATTCTAGAATAGCAGGATATAACTGATTTTGTTTCAATCGCAACAATATTTATTTTTTACAATTCATTTAATACATATGCTTCTGTCCAAACTTTGGCCATGATATTATATGAAACCCATCCAAATCCATTGGTGCCCCAATTAGTACCCCAAGAATTCATAACAAGAAAAGCATTTTTACTGTCGTCATAACCTACAACGCAATAGCAATGTCCACCATAATTTCTAACTGTCTTGGTTTGTATTTGGTTATAGCCTAGATAGTAAAACTCACGATACACAGGACCACCAACAACAATTGGTTTGCCTGCAGCAAGTTGGTCCTTGAATGCATCAACTGTTTTGGGTACAGTGTTATAGCTTGCCGCTTTAAAATTAGCTGCTTGTAATACTTGGTAGTTATCGGGATATGTGTCGCAGGAAACATCAGTGTAAGGCATGTCATTCCATACGCACACTCCTTGATCTACAACTAAATTTAAACCATCAGTTACGTACGAGCCACTGGCACAGTCAGTAACTTTAATTTGATTGTAAATGTATTCTGGACTGAAGATGTTAACACTGTAATTGAAGGAGCCGCCGTATAAGGCTTGCCAACTAATACTTCTTCCTGCGTATCCAACACCCCATGAAACGCAAGATCCTTCTCCACCTTGATTAAGGATTGGAGGACAAGAAAGGTTAACTGAGAGAGGATATGATTTCGTTGTGCTGATTTGTTTAGCACTAGGTATTTTATTGTACTGCTCAACCGGAAGGGGCAGGTAACCGGAATTTATGATGATATCTTCATCTTGAATTTGCTCTTGATCTGCAAATGAATCATCATTTTTAGTACATGAAGGTATTAAGAAAAGTAAACTCAATGTAAACAATGAGAGTAAGATGAATTTAATTAAATTCTTTTTCATAAGTAAAATTTTAAAAGTTAGTAATAAAGGACTTGTCGTTTTGAAACGGTAAAATATCAAGAGTATTAGTCAAATACTTTGACACTTGTATCAGTTTAAATCTGAAATCAATTTACAATAAAATAGTTATGGGTGAAATGTTTTTTATAAAGATAAATGTGATTTATTTCACTTTAATGTATGTATTTTGTTTGTTGACATATTTTTATTGACTGATCGTCACTAGTAGAGCCGGTTGGGAGTTTCGTAAATATCTTTTAAGGGGAATGTTTTATATGCAAAAAAAGACATAGTCGCTAAAGGTTTAATAAATTGTTTTTTGTGATTAAGTAATTACAATGCCAATTAATCCTTTGACTTTATTAAATTCGTGTAATGAAATGGTAGTTGTTAGTTCATTTTAAGTTTGAATACCTTATAGTAAAGATTGGTATTTTTACTTTTTAAGGACTAACTACTTATCAATTAGAATTTATTAGCAATGCGAAAGAAAGAAAGATTTGAAAATATAGTATCTTGGTTTAAAGAAAATATGCCTGTTGCCGAAACAGAACTGCATTACTCAAATCCTTATGAATTACTAGTTGCGGTTATTTTATCGGCTCAGTGTACTGATAAGAGGGTGAATATGATGACCCCGTTTTTATTCGAGAAATATCCTACTGCTTTTGAATTGTCACATGCAACGCAAGATGATATTTTTGATTTAATACGTTCTTGCTCGTACCCAAACAATAAGGCGAAGCATTTATTGGGTATGGCTAAAATGTTGGTGGCTGATTTTAAGGAGATTGTACCTGAAGATATTAATGAATTGCAAAAGTTACCTGGAGTAGGGAGAAAAACTGCAAATGTGATTGCTTCGGTGGTTTACGATAAGCCAGCTATGGCTGTTGATACTCATGTTTTTCGTGTTTCGGAAAGAATTGGATTAACAACTAATTCAAAAACACCTTTAGAAACAGAGAAACAACTGGTGAAATTTATTCCAGAGGAATATATTGCTACCGCGCATCATTGGTTAATTTTACACGGAAGGTATGTATGCGTCGCAAGAAAGCCAAAATGTAAATCTTGTGGAATAAAAGAATATTGTAAATATTTTGAAAAGGAAGAAAAGAAAAGCAAAAAAGCCTCAACTTGAGGCTTTTATATTTTATAGGAATAAAAGTAAGCTTACTGCCATTACTGCCATTCCCGCGATTAAGCCGTAAATTGCAATGTGATGTTCTCCATATTCTTCAGCTGTTGGCAGTAGCTCGTCTAAAGAAATAAAAACCATAATTCCTGCTACTCCTCCAAATAAAACGCCAAAAACAGTATTGTTTAAGCCTAAAAATGAATAGATTAAAACAAATCCGATCAAAGCACCTACTGGCTCCGCTAATCCGGAAAGGAATGAATAAAGGAATGCTTTTTTTCTGCTTCCCGTTGCAAAATAGATAGGAACCGAAACTGCTATTCCTTCCGGAATGTTGTGGATGGCTATCGCAACCGCAATTGGTATTGCTACGGTTGGATCTGCTAAGGCTGCAGCAAATGTGGCCAAACCTTCTGGGAAATTATGGATTCCAATTGCCAAGGCCGAAAACATTCCCATTCTCATTAATTTTTTATCAACAGGTTTTTTGCCTTCAAGATCCTCTATCTTTTTTACCTCATGCGGATTTTCAAAAGAAGGAATCATTTTATCGATTATTGCGATAAATAATATTCCTCCAAAAAATGAGATCACCGTATACCAGGTTCCAGTAACTATTCCGTGATCAAGAATTAATGCATCTTTTGCTTTTTGAAATATCTCGACCAATGATACATAGATCATTACGCCTGCCGAAAATCCTAAAGAAAGTGCCAGGAATTTGGTGTTTGTTCGTTTGGCGAAGAAGGCAATTGCACTTCCTATTCCCGTAGCAAGACCCGCAAATAAAGTCATTCCAAAGGCTATGGCTACTGTATTGAATTCAAATTCCATATATTACTTGTAATTTTTTTCTGATTGATTTAATAAGGGATAAATATAATAAATTATCTGGAATAGTTCTAAATAAGATATTAAGATATTTACATCTTGTTTTCAAAAATGGC
>JBFFMG010000201.1:0-7061 GCA_041554215.1 Labilibaculum sp. | reverse complement strand
TAAAATTTGGGTTTTTTTCTAGAATCAGACGATTGAGGAGAATAAACTCTTCACCGTTCAATTCAGCCCCAATACTAGGTATTTGTAGCGATAAACTATTCATTGATATGTTGATATCTGAAAAGTTCAGCTTGGATTTAAGTTTCCCTTCAGAAGGATTGTTATTCGTAAAAATATCAACCGCGGCTGCAGTGCCATATGCTTCCAATTGATTAATTCCTTTCTGAATTTTATCAGGGCTAGCCTTAATATTCAGCATGTTATTCCTAAGGGCTGTAGTAAAGTCCGAATGCAAACAATCCGTAAAATTTTCTTGCGAAAAGCTGGAAAAAGCCAATAAAGTAAATACATCAACAAAACCGGGAACAATTACTCCACTGTAGAATTCCAGGTTTTGAATTTCTTTAAATTCACCCTTTGTATCAATAAGATCAATAATATAGTTTTTCTCATCAAGAACAAGAATACCATTTTTTAAAGGAGCAGTTGTAACCGGGAAGATATAATTCGCAGCTATTTTTCTCATCTCTTGCGCCTCAATTGCATTTCCTCTACTTGTTCTAATTCCTTCATCACTTCTAATGAATCTGGCCTTATTTGTGGGTTAAAAATCATAATGTCTTTGATTTCGAAATGTTGCGTAAAGTCAACAAGATCATTTTCTCCAGCAAATAAGTTTCCCCGTAATTCTGTATAGCTAGAATCAGGATATTCCAATGTGAGCTCGTAGGTGTTGAAGTTCATATTCTTAGCGATCGGCTGTGGCATAAAACTAACTGTTTTATCCTTGCCTAAACTATCCTGTTTCCAAAAGTAGGCCTCTATTTTTGGTTGATCAGTCTGATCATCCTTAAATACTTTAATAGAAGTTTTAATTGTATATATACCAGTTTCTTTAATTGGAATTGCAAACTTGATCGGTTTCTTATCTTTTTCAGGAACTCTCCAATGTTGTTTTTGATTCCAAAGATTTACGGTGTCTTGTTCAAGTTTTTTATTTTTTACTTCAATACGATATTTGGTTTCAGACCGGTTTAATGAATCAATAATTACATCGTAAATTCGGGTGAATTCTTTTGAGTCATAAGAATAGTAGGATACACATGAGTCGAATTGTTCACGGGTAATGTTATATTTTTGGAATATAGAGTTGTAGTAATAGCTGGGACGATAATTCTCTCCCGAGCGAAAAATATTTTGGGAATTCAAGGTTCCTTCAATAATATGAATATCAATGAGCATATTAATGAATTGATCTTCATTTAATTGTGGAGCATTTTTATTATTTTCTTTGCAGGATGTTAAAAATAGATATGTACTGCAAATAAAAAAAAATAGAATTTTATTCATAAATCGTTTCTTGTTGATAGAAAGCAAAGATAATAAATCGAAAATAATGAGAGAATGCAATAGCGTTTAGCTTATTTTTTTAATCTTTTTATACAATTCCGAAGCGAAAACAAAATTGTTTAAATCTGGATTGTCGGTATCAAATATTTCGTTTTTAGTACCTTCCCAAGCTTTATGGCCTTTGCTTATAAAAATGATTTTCTCTCCAATTTCCATAACCGAATTCATATCGTGAGTGTTAATTATGGTAGTCATATTATACTCTCGAGTAATTTCCTGTATCAAATTATCAATTAAGATTGCTGTAACAGGATCTAAACCGGAATTGGGTTCATCGCAAAATAAGTATTTTGGATTCAAAGCAATTGCTCTGGCTATAGCTACACGTTTTTGCATTCCACCACTAATTTCGGCAGGAAATAAATGGTTTGAGTTTTTAATATTTACACGATTTAAACAAAAATCTGCACGATCTTTTTTTTCTTTTTCGCTCATGCCCGAAAACATATGCAAAGGGAATAGTACATTTTCTTCCACACTCATAGAGTCGAATAAAGCACCACCCTGAAAAACCATTCCAATTTCCTTCCGAATCTCTTTTCTACTTTTTAGATTCATTGCAGTAAAATTTCTATCGTTGTAAACGATACTGCCAGAATCAACCTCATGCAGTCCAATAATGGATTTAAGTAAGACGGTCTTGCCAGATCCACTTTGCCCTATGATGAGATTAGTTTTGCCTGCTTCGAAGTCAATAGAGATATCATTTAACACTTTTAAGTCGGCAAACGATTTATTTACATTACTTACAGTGATCATTTTAAAAGAATTTGTGTGAGTATCACATTCGCTAGAAGAATTAGAATGCTACTATTTACAACTGCTTTAGTGCTCGCTCTTCCAACCTCTAGTGCGCCACCTTTTACATAGTATCCGTAAAAGGAAGGAATTGCAGTTATTATAAAGGCAAATACGGCTGTTTTAATTAGGGAATAGGTGATGTAATAGGGAATAAAAGCAAATTGTAAACCAGCAACATAGTCGGTGAAATTTACGGTTCCCGAAAGATATCCGGCTAGTAAACCTCCCGAAATACCTACAAAAACACTAAGTATATATAGGAATGGATTTATAAATATTGCTGCTATAATTTTAGGTAAAACCAAATGATTAGCCGAGTTAATTCCCATTATCTCTAAAGCATCAATTTGCTCAGTTACTCGCATCGAACCAATTTCTGAAGCTATATTCGAGCCTACTTTGCCAGCTAAAATTAAACCAACAATGGTCGACGAGAATTCTAGAATCATGGATTCCCTGGTGGTATAGCCAACCAAATAATCAGGAAGTAATGGATTTTGCATATTATATGCAGTTTGAAGGGTAATTACAGCACCCATAAACAAAGATATAATCGCTACAATCCCTATAGAATTGATTCCGAGTTTATCAATTTCACGAATTATTTGTGAAAATAAAGTCTTGCCTTTTTCTGGTTTTGAAAATACCAAGACAAGAAATCTGGTGAATTTACCTACGTTTTCAAACAAGTTCATAGTTGTTTTGCTTTACGATAAAATTACAAATTATTTATTTAGCATCTTCCCGGATATTAGTATCTGTTGAATTTTCTATTCTTTTTTGTTTTAAGAAGGCTTTTGAGTATTTTAGAGTATAATTTTACTACTCTTGAATTCTTACTTAAAATCAGGAATTCAGATAAATATTTTTCAATGGATAAAAATAACTATTGTATAATAATGGCCGGAGGTGTTGGCTCACGATTTTGGCCTTTAAGTAAAAATAAACAACCCAAACAATTTCTTGATATTCTTGGCACTGGTAAAACGTTAATTCAACTCACATTTGAGCGGTTTTCGTCTATTTGTCCGTTAGAGAATTTTTTCGTTGTAACCAATGCAAATTATAAGGATCTTGTTCTTAAGCAACTTCCCCATATTAAAGAAGAGCAGGTGTTGTTGGAGCCAATTAGACGAAACACGGCGCCTTGTATAGCCTACGCGAATCATAAAATTCAAAAGAGAAATGCAAATGCATCAATTATTGTTACGCCTGCAGATCATTTAATTTTAAATGAGCCTAAGTTTCTAAAGGTTTTATCTGAAGGGATTGAATTCGTACAAGATGGAAATAAATTGTTAACATTAGGAATCCATCCTTCCAGACCAGAAACAGGATATGGGTATATTCAGGTTGCAAATAAGGCGGTGAAAAATTATACTGATGTTTATCCAGTAAAAACATTTACTGAGAAACCGCATCTTGAATTGGCACAAATTTTTCAGGATTCTGGAGAGTTTTTCTGGAACTCAGGTATATTTGTATGGAAATTGTCGGCCATTCAGAATGCATTCAATAAGTTTTTGCCCGATATTAATTATTTGTTTGCCACAAGTTTAGATAAGTTAGATACTGAGCTTGAACAGGAATTTATCGATCAGATATATCCAAAATGTGAAAATATTTCTATTGATTACGGAATTCTTGAAAAGTCTGAAAACGTATATGTTTACTGTTCGGAGTTTGGTTGGTCTGATTTGGGAACCTGGGGTTCATTATATGAACACTCTACCAAGGACAATAATCAAAATGCAATTCAAGGCGAAAATGTAATGCTTTATGAATCAAAAAACTGTTTGGTAAATGTGCCAAACGATAAATTGGTTGTTGTACAAGGACTTAAGGATTACATTGTTGTCGAAACAGATAATACTTTACTTATTTGTCCTAAACGGGACGAACAGGAAATTCGAAAAATTGTTAACGATGTGAAAATAATAAAAGGGAAAACGTTTATATAAAAAAAGGACCTCGAAAGGTCCTTTTTTTGTACTTTATATTTTTTTTAGAATTCCCAAAGATCATGTTCAAATGTGAATATTTCATTCTTAATGCGTTCTGCTTCAAGCATCGAATTTAAACCAACAGTATATTCGCTAATCTGACGATTGTTGTGAACATTTGAAATCTGAGAAATAAAACTCGAGAAATGTCTTTTCAAAAACAAATCATCAAATGAATAACGAGCAGCGTCGTTTTTTGGATTGAATACCTCATGAGAAGCCAATAAAGGTCTTGCTTCAGGAAAATATATCCAGAAAAGTTTCTTCTGTTGAATACCATCTAAATCTGAATCACCGTCTTTAATGTATTCACGAATTGGACAAATTCCAATAATTCGTACCTGTAAAGTAGATGTTTGTTTATCGAAGAACCATTGTTCTTTAACCATATATCTTTTTACATCGTCCGTATGCATTTCACCAGGAAGAACTTTTTGTTCCAACTCTCCAGTCAATCTGTTACGTTGGGTGATGGTGTCATTTTGTGCATCGAATTTCGATCGAATTTGATCTATGGTCATAGGAACCTTAAATTCATCATCATTTGTTTCGTATGCAGTTAAACCTTCATTTTCTATTCCATACATCAAAAGATCGATTAAACTGTATCGGTCATCTTCTGGTGTTGTTGGATAATACATAGGAAGATTCATTTTTTCCCGTAAATCAACAAATCTCCATACTAATTTGGACCACATAACATCCGATTCTCTAATATTCGAGTAGGGAATAGGCTTTCTATTCTTAATATGATCTTTAGTATAAACACTTGTGGCTTTTGTTTGAGCGCTTGAATACGAAGCACAAATCAGTACAAAACCAATTATTAGTAATAAGCTTTTTTTCATCATATATAAATTTTATTACTCAATTCTAAATGAAATTGTAGGTAGGTCTCTGGTCACGCCATCTGGACCAACTGCCCTAATATCTTCAATATAAACTTTTTGACTTCTTTTTAAATTTCGGAACATGTCAATTTGTTCTCTAGTAAATACATCCGATCTGGATTCCTGATCAACAGTAAATCCTTTTACAATTGTAGAAACAGTAAAACCAGTAATTTTAAACTTTAAGTCGAAGTCAAAATTATCCATTACAGCATCTACGCCTGTTTGTGCCAACAGTAAATTCTTTTTGATTTTACCTCCACCTGAACCAGCAACTTTAGCAATTGGGTCTGGAATTGGCTTGACTCTAAAATCAACAGTTCGCAAAGGTCTCCAACCGTCCTCAAATTGGGCTTCAACCTTTACTTCAGCATTCTTAAATGCTACTTTAGGTTGCGCAATGTAAGCATCACCTTTCTTTATTAAATTACCATTTGTCATGGTTGCACGAACTCTATCCGAAGAAAAACCAGGTGCTGAAATGCTTACAGGGTTATCTACACCAACGTAAAATACGTTCATTTTGGTAGCAGAAACAACAACGTTGGGCTCTGCTACGATATAAGTTGATTCAAATTCATAAGGCTTCTCGATTCCTGATGGACTTGTATAGGTGATAACACCACCCCATTTTACTTCACCAACTTTATCTGCTTTTGCAGTATAAACACCTCGGCCATCTTTAAATGTTTTAATTGCACCAGTTCTATCAACAACGATCTTAGGATTTTGTGTTGTATCAATAGCAGCAAGAAAAACCTGAGCTTCGTAAGTGTCCCCTTTTAAAATATAATTTGATTTAGAAAATACCTCAGCTCTCAATTTATTGAATTTAAAAGACTCAGCTTCAATTTGATTAAATAAGTAACTTACTATATCCGATTCAGTACTACGAATATCTGTCTGAATTTTAGATAGTAAAGTAATTGCTCCAATTAAAGGCGTGTGTGAAAATTGTTGAGATTCCCATGTGTAATTAGGATCACCTTTTGTTTCTTTTGGTGGCTTATCAGTATTTAAGGTTTCCATAACTGCGTTGCGTAGGGTTGAATCTTTACCTTCAACATGACTAAGTACCAATTCGCGATATGACTGGATAGCTTCCTTTAATTTTTTACCTTGTCCGCCAACAATCATTATTTCTGGCGGTACATCAAGGTTATCTTTGCTGCTGATGTTGTTTATATCATAATCTTCACCATCGGCACGCTTAACAATTCTGTGTTTAAGTTCGGTAATTAGAGCTGATAATTTATCTGATTCAATGCGAATATTATCGGCATTATCCCATGCAGCTTGCACTTTAGTTTCGTTTGCTTCTAAAGCAATTTGGAAATCGGAGTATTTGTTTTTGTTTTTTTCCTCGAATGTTTGAATGGTTTTCGATAAACCATTATCAATAATCGTGAAAGCATCAAGTACTTCGTTTGATACATTTATCGCTAACATTGCTGTTAGGAATAAATACATCATTCCAATCATTTTTTGCCGTGGTGTTTCTTTACAATTCGATGCTCCCATTTTAGCTCAGCTTGACAGTTAAATTAATTCTTTTTTCTTACATCCATAGCACTCAGCATATTACCGTAAATGGTATTAAGTGCGGCAAGGTTTTGGTTTAACTGTTCTGTTTCTTTCTTATAAACTTGTGCGTTTTGAAGCGTTGCTGTAAGAGTTTCAAGAACTTTACCCAAATCCTGATGTACAGTTTTAGAATTAGTTATTTGCTCGTTACTTTGTTTTAGTTGTAGCTCGTAAATCGCATTTAATGAGGATAAGTTGTTATTTAACGAGGACATTGATCCATTAAATACATTGCTGTTTTCCGAGATTTTATCAAATCCTGTCTGTAATGATTTATCCAGGTTTTGATAAGACTCTAATAATTTATTTCCGGAGTCGTTTACGTTTTTAGCAAATCCATCACCCGATAAAGAAATTGTTTTAGCAGTTTCTT
>JBFFMG010000200.1:0-7114 GCA_041554215.1 Labilibaculum sp. | reverse complement strand
CCGATAAAGGAATCTCAATAATTTGCCAGTCGCCCGATGTGTAAAAATAGGAAACATAGGCATGTTGCTCTTCGGAATTTGATTTAAGTCTGAATTGGTATCTTTTGCCATCACCTTTTAACTTTAACACAATTTTGTCATATTTCGCTACACTTATTGGCGATAAACGATGCTTCAGCATGCTAAAACCGCCATTGTTTTCAAGAGATACATTGCCTTTGAAAACCGCATTGCCTTCCGTATTCAAATAAAAACCAGAATCAGATCTGCCACCCATAACTACATCATTTACAACGAACCAGTCGGAGATGTTGCTCGTGGAATTAAATTCTACTAGTGTCATGGTATTTGGATTAATAAGTAGCTGAACAAGAATAAGTGGTATAATCATATCATTAAAACAGTTTGTAGGCGAAAATGTTTTCCCGTTTTTAATTTATTGAATATCTCATCTCGATTACTCCCGAAGAATAAGACTTGTTTGACTTTAGTTGGAGGTTTTTGCCTTTGGTAAAACTGCTAAACAAATCGATGCCACCGGGTAAAATAATAGGCATAACGAAAACAATAATTTCATCAATTAAGTTGGCATCAATAAGCATGCTGTTTGTTTTTCCACCACCTATTAGCCAGATATCTTTGCCTTCTTCCTGTTTGATTTTACGAAGCAAGTCGAGATGATTCTCACTTACAAATTCAACATCTTTAGTGTTTGGGATGTCGGATTTACTTGTGAAAATGTAATTCTTATTGCCTACATATGGAAATTCTATTCCCCAGCTCATAATTTGATCGAAAGTGTTTTTTCCCATGATGATGGTATCAATCGATTTGTAAAATTCTTCATACCCAAAGTCTGTTTGATCAGGATTGGGAATAGCTTCTAGCCAGTCTACAGATCCGTTTTTTCGGGCAATTTTACCATTTAAACTCATGGCGATATATAATTTTATCTTTCTCATTATGGTGCTTTATTTCAATTGCTCAGTAATATCCTTCGTAATTTCTGATTTTACATCTCCTGTATGAGCCGTAGTCTTATTTTCAATTAGCATGATTTTGCATTCCTCAGTTGCGGATACTCTGTGTAGAATGCCTTTTTTAACAATGTATAGGTCTCCGGCATTCATATCAAATGGTTCCGAACCTTCAACTTCCATCAGAAGACTACCTTCAATTACATAGAACAATTCATCTTCATTTTTATGATCGTGCCAAGGCAATTCGTTTCCTTTTATTTTGGCAATTTTAACGTAAGAATCGTTTAGCTCTCCAATCACTTTGGGTGAGAAGTAATCGTTTATTTTTGTAAAGCTTTCGAGTAGGTTTGTTTGCATACTATATGGTTGCGAAATTAAGTGAAATTTGTATTATTATCAATGCGAGGTGCCAATGATTCGGACACGAATCATTAATGAATCCCTTATTATTCAGGTAATTCATCCTCACCGATAATGGTCAGTATTTCTTGAACTTTGTCTGATGGAGGAGGCGGTGGTGGTAGAGGTGGTTTTTGGAAGTAACGGTTAGGATAGAACCATATGCCCAGAGGATGTAGTTCACTTATTGCTTTTTGTTCTTGAAAGCTTAGCTTGCTGTATTCTTTATTCCAGAACTTAATTGCACTTTCATTTCTTATTATTAGAATTGTTTGAGTAATGTTATTTATTATTCGTTTAATAACATCCCAGTTGGTATGTGTATTTGTAGAGTCGGCAATCATCTGTGCATTAATTATAAAGGCTCCTTTACTAACAGAAACAGCACCTAGTAAGTCGATTTCTCTTATTCTTTTTTCAGGTAGATCATCTTGGTTATTCTTATTTAATAAGAATCTTTCCATGTCCTGTCTTATAGATTTAAGTGAGGATATAGAATCATTATTAATTGTAATTTCATTATTACGATTAATTTGAAATACGAATTGATTTCTACTGCTAGTCTTAATGTCTTCCCAAACATCAGATTTTTCTTGGCAATAATAGAAAGATAGGTTTCGTATGTTCGAATCAATCCTTTCGTATTGATAAAAAAAGCATTCCTGATTTATTGAATCATCCATAAATGGAATTATGGTATTTTCCTCAAGGCTATCTTGAGTTGTAAGAAAAAGATTGAAAAGCTCTTCTAAATCCAGACTTGCGTAATCAGGTTTTTTCTTGCTTTCAGGGTTGCACCCCAAAAGGAGGAAGAGTATAATGATAATAAAATGAGTTTTGTTCATGGCAATTCTATTTTTGTTCAAGAAGTTGTTCTAAATCCAATATTTCAGGTTTATCACCAAATTTTTCTTTTAATCCCTTTACCAATCTTTCGGCAGTTATACATCTGGTATCATTTTCGATACAATCTAAAACGTAGGCTTTCGCATTTGCAAAATTAATTCGATAATCTTCAGATTCTATTTGATAGGCTTTATAGTATTGAGTTTTGGCATTTTTATAATGTCCTTTGTTTAACCATTTTGTACCGTCATTTAGAAGGTAGCTTATCTTTTTTTCTTTTGCTTGTTGAATCTCTGTAATGGCTTTTTGTTCAGCAATAGTTTCGATTTTTTTTTCTTCATGAAAATTGTCAATTCTGTTTTGAATCACGAAATAGATTGCAATAAGAATTGGTATGCTTATTAAAAACACACAAATTTTCAGTCTTCGATTTTCTTTGCGGGCGTTTGCTCTTATCTTCTTCTTGATTTGCTTTAATTCGGCTTCAGATACGATTTTGTACTCCAAATTACTTTCTTCAGAGTGCAGGTTTACATGATCTTTTTTTCTGGATCTGAAGATGTTTTTTTTAGGTCTCGCATTGTTCTTTATCGAGATAATCATTGCCTGAATTGATCCTCCAAATATCATAAATACAATCTTTTTGATAATTATATGTTCTTCGATTTTAAATTTATCAATAATAATTGATCTGTAAACCTTTAACTAAATTTTATTTTGGATAGCAACATTCTCTATTCTATAATAGAGAAAATACAGGTTAAGATCTCAGTTTAATAGTCTACCTTGTAGTTCAGTGGATTCGTTACACATACACATTAAATGATTCAATTGAATACTACATTCGATGATTTGGTCAGCACTTATTTAGAAAATAATGTTGGCTTGGCAGATAATTTCTTGAGTGAAAATCTGGCCTCTCAGCTTAAAGGTAATTTATTAAGTTTGTTGTCGCAAAAGCAGATGCTTCCTGCAGGAATAGGCAATAATGCTGAGCTTGTTCACAATCAGTTGATTCGAAGCGATAAAATACATTGGCTCGATCGTAAACATGGGGATGTATACGAAAATGATTTTTTTGATTTGATGGAACGTTTTGTAGCCTATTTAAATCAGACTTGTTATACCGGTATTACCGGATACGAATTTCATTATGCTCTTTATGAAAAAGGGACTTTCTATAAAAAGCATCTCGATCAGTTTGTAAATAACAAAGGTAGAGCCTTTACTATGATCATGTATCTAAACTTAGGCTGGAAAGATGGTGATGGTGGCGAATTGTGCATTCATCATTTTGACCATAAACAGAATGTGACTCCATTAAATGGGAAATGTGTGTTTTTTAAGAGTAGTGAGCTGGAGCATGAAGTGTTGCTGAGTAATCAGCCAAGACTCAGCATTACCGGATGGTTAAAAACCAGTTGATTGGTTCTGGGAAGATTGAAAAATAAAAAACCCAAGCTTTTTTGAGCTTGGGTTGATTTTTGATCATATATTCTTTAGGCTGCTATTGCGTCCTTTTTTGATTTTCTGTACAAGTAAGAGTTGAATATACTTCTTTTAGCGAAGCGATATTGCTTATCAGAGTTGATGAATTTATTGAATACATTTTTTGGTACACCAAAGTATTCATAAGTTGTTCCATCGGTGAAAGAAATTTCAAGTAGTAAGCCTTTGTGTTTGTAATCAGCAATACCTGTTTCGTTAGTTGTAATCGTATATTCTTCTAAATTCGCTTCAATAGTCTCTGGAGCAATGCTTACTAGGAAATGGTAAGCATCAATAATCTCACGGCTTTTGATTTCCGCTTCAGCAAATTTTTCATCATCAGATTGAAATTTATCAGGATGCCACTCTTTTACCAAATTTCTATAAGTTGATTTTAGTTTTTTAAGGTCAGTGTCCTGATCAACGTTGAATAATTTTTTGTATGCATTAACTCTCTTCATATATGCTTCTTTCTAAATTTCCTGATGGATAAATACTTACTTGCTTTTTGGAATATAAATATTCCAGATTTTTCAAAAGCAGCCGCAAAAGTACATATTTTAATCTATTGATTGAGAAGTATTTTCACTTTTTTTCTTGATTAACTTTAATTTGTGATATGAATTTACCTCTACATCATGTTATGAGTATTTATATTTAGAAAGTTTTTCAAAATAGGATTGGTGTTCTTGTTGTTCCAGACTGCACGCAGGGTGGTGCGTTGAGGTATTTTATTTAATTCGATAAATTTGATTCCCATGTCGTAGCCTAACTTCAAAGAAGTTGGAACTATTGAAACCCCAAATTTATTTTCTACCAATCGGAATATAGAGCTGGCATTAACCGTATTGTGCGAGATTAATGGAGTAAAACCACTTTCATCGAAAATCTGCATTACTTTTTCGAAATATGATTCACTGTACGAAGCATCAAAAAAGATAAAAGAATCGTTTTTTAATTGAGCTAGGTTCGTGAAATTCGATTCATTAATTGGATGATCTTTTGGAAGCACCAAGGAAAAAGTATCTTCAAAAACCGATTGAATGCTCAATCCTCTGGGCACTCGTTCCATTCTTACAAATCCAACATCAATTTCATGATTAAGAAGAGCTTGAATTTGTTTGTTGTTGTCCATTTCTTTTAGACTAAAAAGAACATCTGGATGTGTATTCTTAAATTTTAGTAAAAGCTCTGGAATCACATCTTGCATGGCAGATCCAACATAACCAAGATTCAAATTTCCATTCAATCCATCGCTTAATAGTTTGGCATGATTTACAATATCATCCAAACGTTTAAAGTTATTGGTCAGCTCTTTTTGAAGATATTGACCTGCCATGGTGAGCTTAACCTTTCGGTTGTCGCGTTCAAACAAACTCATACCAAGAATTTCCTCCATTTGTTTAATCTGTCGGCTTAGCCCGGGTTGAGAGATAAATAAGCGTTCTGCAGCTTTTCTAAAATGCAGATCTTCGGCTAAGGCAAGGAAATATTTGTAATGTCGAAACTCTATTTGATTACTCATGGTTATTAAATGTGGACAATGATGGTCTTGTTGAGTATCAAAAATACGAATAACTTTGTTAAAAAATAAATCTACTAGAACTATGTTTAAATACGGGATAGATCAACTAACAGTTGACAAGACAATTCAGATAGCTCGAGGGGAGCTAAAAGCTGGTTTAACTGCAGAGGCAATTAGCAAAGTGAATGCATGCAGAGCAAAGGTTGAAAAAATGGCTGCATCTAATAAAGCTGTTTATGGGATCAATACTGGTTTTGGCCCTTTGTGTGATACTCAAATTTCGCCGGAGCAAACGAGTAAACTTCAGGAGAATTTGTTAATTACGCATGCTGTAGGTGTTGGAAATCCAATTGGCAAAGAGTTGTCGAAGATCATGATGATATGCAAAGTGCAAGCATTGTCTCAAGGTTTTTCGGGGGTTCGCTTAGAGGTAATTGAACGCATCCTGTTTTTCATAGAAAATGATTTATTACCAGTTGTCCCTGAGCAAGGTTCTGTTGGTGCATCGGGCGATTTAGCCCCATTGTCTCATTTATTTTTACCTCTTTTGGGTGAAGGTGAGTTTTGGATTGGAAAAGATATCGTTCCTGCTAAAGAAGTATTAGCAAAGTATGGTTTAGCTGCTATTCGTTTAGAAGCAAAAGAAGGTTTAGGTTTGATTAACGGAACTCAGTTTATTTTGGCTCATACCATTCGTGGTTTATACAAAATGGAATACCTTCTTGATTTGGCTGATGTTGCAGGAGCAATGAGCTTGGAAGGTTTTCAGGGAAGTGCAGCACCATATAAACCAGAATTACATTCTATTCGTCCGTTTAAAGGAAATATTAAGGTTGCTGAACGGATGCGTATGCTATTGGAGAATTCAGAGAATTTAGCCGGTCATATTGATTGTGAACGTGTTCAGGATCCATATTCATTACGTTGTATTCCTCAAGTGCATGGTGCATCAAGAAATGCATGGTACCATTTAACTGAGTTGGCTGAGATTGAAATGAATTCAGTGACTGATAATCCAATTGTATTAAGCGACACGGAAGCTATTTCGGGTGGGAATTTCCACGGACAACCGTTGGCAATGGCTTTGGATTACTGTTCTATTGCTGCATCCGAACTTGGAAATATCTCAGATAGAAGATGTTATTTGCTATTGGAAGGTAAATTTGGATTGCCTCGTTTGTTAACAGCAAGTGGTGGGTTAAATTCAGGATTTATGATTCCTCAATATACAACAGCAGCCTTGGTAACAGAGAATAAATCACTCTGTTTTCCTCCATCGGCTGATAGTGTGCCAACTTCATTAGGTCAAGAAGATCACGTTTCTATGGGAAGTATTTCCGGTCGAAAATTCAATCAGATTTTGGGAAATATCGAGAAAATATTTGCCATTGAATTGATGTATGCTGCTCAGGCATTAGAATTCAGAAGTCCGAATCATTTTTCAGATATCATGACAAAGAATTTTAACATTATCAGAAGTAAAGTGGATAAGCTGGAAGATGATCGTGTGTTGAAAGATGATATCTACGCGATGATTGATTTTGTTAAGACAAGAGCTTTTGTTGTGAAATAGTAAAATCGAAAGTATGACATTTCAAGAACAGATATTGCAAGGGATTCCAGCCGAATTACCTGTAAAAAAAGCATATCCGAAGGATGCCAACAGAGCTCCTAAGAGAAAAGATATTTTATCAGTTGAGGAAAAACAATTGGCAATTCGTAATGCTCTGCGTTATTTCCCAAAGGATTGGCACAAAGAGTTGGCTGTTGAATTTGCTCAGGAATTACTCGATTTTGGACGCATTTATATGTATCGATTCAAGCCGGAATACAAAATGTATGCAAGGCCTATTCAGGAATATCCTGCCGAATCGAT
>JBFFMG010000199.1:0-7179 GCA_041554215.1 Labilibaculum sp. | reverse complement strand
ATACGAATTAAGATGCTGTCATTTTTAGTGATACTATTACTACTCTCTTTATCTAATGAGATGATAATTTTTGTTTGAATATCAGCAACAATAATCTTAGGTAGTTCAACGGCTAATTTTTCAGTTAAATCATTACTTGAACGAGTTGATGCCTGAGTTAAAAAAGGAAGTAAACCGATCAGTAATAGTAGTAGTGCGGAATTAATTAGTTTGTACATGTAACAAATTTTAGGGCAGCTCTAAGATAATAAATTTGTAATGTTTATGCTAATTGAATTGATTCAGTTGAGCATACTGCTAAATTTTGAATTTCTTTTTTTACTCAGTAAAATTGGTTAATTTGGAATCATATATAATTAAGAAGTATGGTGGACGAGACGTCGGATTTTTTTGGAATTGGTAAGAACAATATTAGTCCCGTTAAAGGAAAAGTATTAATTGCTGAGCCGTTTTTGGAAGGTCGCTATTTTA
Source organism: Labilibaculum sp. (assembly GCA_041554215.1). Classification (GTDB taxonomy): domain Bacteria; phylum Bacteroidota; class Bacteroidia; order Bacteroidales; family Marinifilaceae; genus Labilibaculum. Next base: position 6,708 of record JBFFMG010000199.1, on the reverse strand, counting down.
GACGATCGCTAATTTTATTGGCTGAATGTAACGAGGATGGTGCAGTTGGTTTTGTTCTTAATAAACCAATTAATTTAACGATTGATGAAGTACTTATTAATATTGCCCATTTCGAAGGTGAAGTCTTTATTGGTGGTCCAGTAGATACAAATAGGATCTATTACATTCATACAATACCCGATTTAGTTCCGCATAGCATTCATATATTCGATAATTTGTATTGGGGAGGCGATTTCGGGATCTTAAAAGAATTGATTGAACAAAAGGCAGTTAAACCCGATCAGGTTCGTTTTTTTGCTGGCTACGCAGGATGGAGTATTGGACAGTTAGATTTGGAAATCAGTGAGAATTCATGGTTGGTGAGTCAGCTAAATGTGTCGGAAATAATGAATTGTAATAATGAAAAATTATGGGAACAATCCTTACGGAGAATGGGTGGACGATATAAAATGTGGTCTAATTTCCCTGAAAATCCAGGTATGAATTAGCTGTTAGGTGTATTTTTAGTCAAAAGCTTTGCGGTTCAATTCATCAATTAAAAGTTTAGCTGTTTTGTTAAAATATCTTCTTTCCTGATAAGCAACAACCCATTGAATACCACAAATGGCATTGGTAAGGAAAATTTCATCCGCATTTAAAATATTTTCCTGATTTAAATTACAATCGTCAAAAACCGTAATGTTCAAATTGGTTGCAATGTCAATAATTTGCTCTCTCATAATTCCAGAAACACCTCCATTTTCAATCGAAGGAGTCATTAAAATACCATTTTTAACAAGAAATAGATTTGAGCTGATACTTTCAACAATGTTTCCTCTTTCGTTTAGCAAAAGGCAATCATCCCAATTCATGCTTTTACGGTAGTTTGCGGCAAGAATAAAGGGAAGTGAGTTTCCTGTCTTAAATCTAGAGATAAGGTTGTAAGATTTACGGATATCGTCGTAAATGCCAATTTTTAATCCTTTTCTGTTAAGAACGTAATGGTCATTTTCAAGAACCGAAGTTTCAATCAAATAAGAAATTGAATTATCCGTAGGAGTATATAATCCTCCATCTTTCCGAAAAACACTTAAGCGAATTCTTGTACCTGCAAACGCCTTGTTTTTATTGATTAGAAATATAATATTAGTTTTAATCCTTTCACGAAATACAGGAGGAATAGTCATGCCCAAACAATTCATTCCTTTTATTAATCGGTTAAGATGTTCGGGAAGAAATTGTATTTCTGTTCCGTTAGCATGAATGGTCTCAAAAAGAGAATCTCCATAACGGAAAGCTCTATTTTCTGCCCCAAAAAGCAATTCGTCTTTAGGGTATAATTTACCGTCTAAACAGATTTTTTGAACTGTATCCATTATAATTCTCCTTTTACTATTTGATCGCAATAAACACTAATGTTTTCGTTCGATTGAATTTTGATTCCTTTTATTCCAGCAGCTTTAGCAGCTTGAATATCTCTCGGACTGTCACCAATCATATACGATTTATTTGGATCGATATTGTAATCGTTAATGGCTTTTTTTATGAAAAAAGGATTTGGTTTCCGGCAATCGCAGTTTGCAACACTTTCATGATGAGGGCAGAAGTAAATTTGTTGAATGTGAATGCCTTCTTTCTCAAAGATAGAAAGTAAATGATCGTGAACCATCTTTACATCCGATTCGGTATAAATACCTTTAGCAACTCCTCCTTGGTTTGTCACAATGAATAAGATAAATCCGGCCTCCGTAATTTTTTGTAAGGATGGTATTATGCCTTCATTAATTTTAAAATCATCGATTTTGTAAATGTAATAATGTCCTTCGTCAGAGTTGATTACACCATCACGATCAAGGAAAAGGGCTTTTTGCATGTTCTAAAAATTGAGAATCTGCTGCAAAAATAAGGAGAATAATTGGGGTTTAATAAGGATAGGAAATAGAAATCCAAAAAGAGCACCGTAAAAATGGGCGCTATGACCAATATTATCTAAATTTTTCTTGCTCATGTAATAGGAATAGTACAAATAGCCTAAGGCAAAAATGATTCCTGGTATTGGAATAAAAAACATGAAATAAATCTTCTCTAAAGGGGCAAAGAAGATGGCTGCAAAAACAACTGCGGAAGTAGCTCCAGAAGCACCCACAGCATTGTAATGATAATGTTCGCGATGCTTTTTTAAATCATAAAGAGTAGAAAATATAATCGCACCAACATACAAAAGAATAAAATAGAGAACAGCCGAAGCCCCAAAATAGTAATTAAAATAAGTTTCGAGCACTCTTCCAAAGAAAAAAAGAACGACCATATTAACCAGTAAATGATCCCAATTGGCATGAAGAAACCCATAGGTAAAAATTCTATACCATTGATTTCTTTTAACTATTTGGTAAGCATTAAACTGATATTTGTATAATAGCTCAACCTTATTAAATGCTGCTATTGATATTAAAGCAGTAATAGCAATTATTATAATGGTCATTGTTTGTATTTTAAAATGCCTCGGTTAGTTGAACAACTATTGCAGATCTTCCCGAATTGTATCCTGCTGATTTGTATTGGACACGATTTGGAGTTATGCCTTTTGAAATAATATATTCCGAAGCAAGCTTAGCTCTTTTCTCGCAAAGTATGTTGTTTTCTTTTTTTCCTTTATCCTGATTTGTATATCCATTAATTTCAACAGAGATATGTGGATTCACCTTTAATAAACCGGCTAAGTTATTCAACTCAGCGATTGTATTCTCCTTTAATTCCCATGAACCAGCATCGTATTCCACTCCATAAAGCTCCATGTCCTGATTCGTAGATAATTTTTGAATTTCAATTTGCTCAAATTTATCCGATTTATATTGGTAATTATTTATCACTTTGGTAAAATAACCTTCTTTTTGGATAATAATATCGTAAGCTTTTGAAGGATCAATATCTTGTTCAAAATCACCATATTCATTGCTAAGGCAGATTGAATTACTTTTGTAAGTTTGGTTTATGATTTGAACAGAGGCTTCTTCAACAGCGCGTGCCGAAAATTGATCAATGATATTGCCTTTAAACAGAACCCAAGGGGTTGCATCCATCGCAATATTTAATTGTTTTGGATTCGTTTGATCATCAGACGCAAAATAGAGAATTCGCTTTGTTTTGTAACCAGGTTTACTGACTATTAAGCTGTAATTTTTACCCTTAAAAATATCAAAGGAAAAGAATCCGTTTTCATCTGATTTTGTAGAACTTTCCCTTGATAAATTCTCCATGAGAAGAACTTCAACATCTTTCAATACTTCCTTATTGGAATTAACAAGTAATCGGCCTTTTAAAGTTTGAACTTTATCAGGATTTTGCTTGAATTCAAAAATATCATCACTGCCATTTCTGTTAGAGGAGAAGAAGCCAATATCTTTATTTTTCTTTACAAGATACCCAAAATCATCTTTTGAAGAATTGAAAGGAGGTCCCAAATTTACAGGGTAGGTCCATTCGTTTTGCTCAAAAGTAGATTTGAAAATATCTAATCCCCCTAAGCCTATATGTCCGTCAGAAGCAAAATAGAGATAATCATCTTCAGCAATAAACGGAAACATTTCGTTGCCATCAGTATTTATGGAAGGACCGCAGTTAATTGGACGACTCCAGGTAAACCCAAATTTTCGACAAACATAAATATCTGTACCGCCGTAACCACCATCCATATTGGATATAAAATAAAGATGTCTTCCATCAGCAGAGATGCTTGGATGCCCCATTGAATAATTTTGTCCTGAGAATTGAAATAATTCGGCTTTATCCCAGTCTGTACCATTGTACCTTGCAGTATATAAGTTTAATTCCGATTTCCCTTCCAGATTCAAAGTTCCTTTGTTTCGTGTGAAGAAAATAAATTTTCCATTTGAGCTGAAGCTGGCCGGACCTTCATGATATTTAGTGTTAAAATCTTTAGAAAGAGGCTCAGGCGTTAAAAATTGGTCTCCCGATTTTTCTGAATAATACATATCTAAAAAGTACTCTCCAGTTTTCCCATCAACTTGGTTTGATGTGTTGTTCTTTCGCCCCGAAACGAATACAAGTCCGTTTTTATAAAAGGAAGAAGCAAAATCAGCTTGTGGAGTGTTAATCGAAATGGATTTTGTTGTGTACAGTTGATGGTCTTCCAGTTCATTAATTAAATTACAGGAGAGAATTAATTTTGTAATGTTTTTATCCTCTGGCTTTAATTCTGCATATTTTTTAAAATAAACTTTTGCTTTTTCGTAGTTGCGAATTCTCTTTAGAAGATTTGCATAATTATAGTAATCTGCTGCAATTGCTTTTTGGTTTTCAACAATTTCCTCTAATAAGTAATTTGCTTCTGTATCTTTTTGAATTTTAAGATAACAATCGGCAAGCTTTCTTTTCACCTCAATATCGTTAGAGCTTACAAGAAATTTTTCGTAATACTGACTTGCAGCGGCAAACTCTTTATTATCGTATAAGCGATCGCCTTTTTGTACTTGCTGATTTTGTGCTACAGATGAAGAAACTCCTGTAAGAACAAAAGCAATTACTATTAGAAAATGTAAGATTGGACTTCTATTCATATTACTAGAAATATCTTGGTGATGTAATCTGGCTTTTACGTAATGATAAATTGTAATTTAATATTATTTCATGATTTGTATAGCCTTTTGTTGGATAATTTCCGAAAGATTTTTCATAAGAGTACGAAAAAATTAGTTTTTGAGTGAGCTGATAGCCGAACAAACCAGCCCAAGTACCATCACTTCTGTAGCCAGCTCCAATAGATACTCCACTATCGTGTATGAAATCAAAGTTTACATTAATTAAGTTTGATGTTTTATGAGATCCAACAAATAAAACGGAAGGTGCGAAATCAATTTCCCTATTTATTGGCAGTGTAACTCCGGCACCTAAATAATAGAATAAGGCCTTGGAATCAAAACTTACGTTATTAGATATTCCTTCGGTTGAAGGTTGATCATTCGAAAGTAATCTAGGAATAGATAAACTAAAATAATAATCAGGTGTGAAATAATAAAAGCCTAGACCAAAATTAGGAACCCAAGTGGATATATTTTTATCTGGAACAATGTTATCACTTTCCTGCAGATTGCTGCTAATGTTTGGATCATAAAAAGTCAGTTCGGCCCAATTAATTTGTTTGTTAATAAAACCAGCCTGAAGACCCATCGATAATTTGCCTTTATGACTAATTTGAATTTGATAGGCGTAATTTAAAAAAATGGCAATATCTGATTGAATACCAAACTTATTACGGTATGCGACAGCTCCTAAAGCCGAATTGGTATAGTTTATTGGAGCCTGAAAAGAAACTAATGCAGTTTCCGGTGATCCTTCTACTCCTACCCATTGGTTTCGATAGGCGAGTACTGCTTCCATAAAACCCGTGTTTCCGGCGTAAGCAGGATTGTAAAAAAGACGGTTAAATTTATGATTAGAAAAGCGGATTTCTTCCTGTGCCTGTATGTGTACAGAACAGAAAAATACGAATATAAGAAGAAGAGATGATTTTAATTTGTAATTCATTCTCAATACTTAATTACAATGTATCCACTTTTCACATACTCTTTGTCTTTGATTATCAGCTTAAAAAAGTATGTTCCTTTTGGAAGTTTATCCCCAGGACCTAATTTTACACCAGCTTTATTGTAGCCTCCATCCCAAGCATCGTCGTTGGAATAATTTCTTTTTTCATACACCTTGGTTCCCCATCTGGAAAAGACAATAAATTCATTATCTGGGTAGTTATCGATTCCTTTAATGAAAAATTTCTCGTTGGTTCCATCGTTATTAGGAGTAAAGGACGATGGGATCAAAAGCTCTATCTGATTTGGATCCAAAACATTTACAACAACAAACGACTTGCTGCACTTGTTGTTTTCGTCGCAAATCTGATAACGGATTGTATCTCTTCCAAATGAATCTTCATATGGATAGTAAATCATTAAGGTGTTATTCTCAATCAAATGCATTTTTCCATATTGATCGGTTTGACTTAAGATTGAAATGTCAAGCTTATCAACATCAGAGAATTTATCGTTTGATAAAAAATCAACTTCAACATACACCACTTCGTTTGCAATACTTTTATTAGTTATTGAAACGGTGTCGCTTTGCGCAACAGGAGAAGTTTGTCCAAAACCTTCTGAGAAGTTTAGACAAATTAATATTGAAAGTAGGCAAATGGGTAGATAAAATCTCATAGTTGGGATTTACGTACAACTTATATTAGTTCTTGTTTTTAAATCAAAATACTAATGAAGAATTTTAAAGATCAATTCCTTTAATAAATCTCCATGGGTGGTACTTACATCACCAATTCCTTTCAGTTTAAGATCATATTCTCGCAGCAGAGCAATTATAGAGACTAGTTTTTTAGGGTCGTAATTCTTTGCTGCCAGCTTATAGTCTTTTACAAAGTAAGGGTTAATTTGTAAAGTAGACGCCACCATTTTATCATTGGTTTTATTTTTGATAAAATAATACTTTAAAACTTTTGAGAAATACGAGTTTAATAAGGCAATGGTTACAACCATCGGATTATTTTTTTCGTTGGTAGCGAAATAGTTTATGATTTGATTGGCTTTAAAAATGTCTTTTTTGCCTAAGGCATTTTGTAACTCAAAGTTGTTGAAATCTTTAGAAATCCCTATGTTTTTTTCAATTTCACTTGGCGTGATTATTTTGGAATCTGTATTGTTTATGGTTAGT
>JBFFMG010000198.1:0-7197 GCA_041554215.1 Labilibaculum sp. | reverse complement strand
ATTTAATTAACAATCTGTTTCTGATGTATGGAAACGCCTATCTTTGCTTGTTTATTATAATTATTAAAAAAATGTTTAAATTTCAGAAAGTATTGATTTAATTGCCGTTTGATAATGAATATAAGCTTCCATTTCTTTAAGCGGGAATACCAATAATTCGTAAAAACAATCTGAGCAAACAGAATAACAAATGAAGAAAACCCAAATAATTACAACTGTATTCGAATACGATTCGGTAGATGAATTACCTCTGAAAGAACAAGAATTGGTTAAAAATGCAAAAGAAGCAGCTCTCCGCTCCTATTCACCCTATTCAAAATTTAGTGTTGGCGCAGCCATTCTTCTCGAAAATGATGAAATCATTCAAGGAAACAATCAGGAGAATTCGGCTTATCCATCAGGACTGTGTGCCGAGCGTGTTGCCATGTTTTACGCCAATTCAAAATTTCCCAATGCAGCCGTTAAAGCAATTGTGGTTACTGCACGTACCAATGGTGAATTTTCAGACAAACCAATTCCTCCTTGCGGTTCGTGCCGACAGGTACTTTTGGAAACCGAGGATAGATTTAATCAGCCAATTAAGTTGATTTTATATGGTGAGAAAAAAATTCGAATTGTTGAAACAATAAAAGAAATGCTTCCTCTGTATTTTGAAAAAGAAATGCTGGATGGAGAATAAAAAAATGGCTAAATCGTTAGCACTTGCTGATGATTTAGCCATTATATTTTAACAAAGATTGTGTTTCCTTATAGCTGATTCGCTAACTCTTTCCACAAATTATCATTTTTTGGAACTGGAGCTACAATTCGAATCGGCTCTTGCTTTACCGGATGTATAAAAGAGATCTCTCTGGCGTGTAAGCCTATGCCTCCACCGGTTTTTGATCGTGGCGCTCCGTACTTTAAATCGCCACGAATTGGAACTCCAATTTTGGCAAGCTGCGCACGAATCTGATGATGACGCCCTGTATGCAATTTAACCTCAAGCATAAAATAATTCTGCGTACGAGTCATTAACTTATATTCCAAAGTGGCTTCTTTAGCTCCATGTCTTAATCTGTCGTACACATTGGATTTATTCTTCTCCTCGTTTTTCAACAAGAAATGAGTTAATGTTTCTTCTTCCAATCTTGGACAGTTTTGAACAATTGCCCAGTATATTTTACTGATCTCTTTATCCTTTTGCTGAAACATCAGACTTAAGCGAGTTAAAGCCTTACTGGTTTTAGCAAACACAATAACTCCACTAACAGGTCTGTCGATACGATGAGGTACACCTAAAAAAACATCTCCCGGTTTGTTGTACTTCTCCTTAATATAGGCTTTCACCTTTTCACTTAAGGGTTCATCGCCCGATTTATCGCCCTGTACAATATCACCACATTTTTTATTTATTGCAATTATATGATTGTCCTCGAATAATATATGCAATTGTTCTTTCGCCATTGGTAGTCCTTATTTATTTAATTTTCAAATGAAAGCGCGCAAAGATAATAAAAAAGAGTTGATACCTATCATTCAAAGTAAGACTTGATACTTTGCACTTTACTCTGTTTTCTTCACGCTTTAGTATTGCTCTCTCTCGTTCGGGAACTCTTTTGATTTTACATCGCCAATATAAGTTTCCACAGCTCCTTGAATTTCTGCAAACAAATTGTGATACCTGCGCAAGAAACGAGGAGAAAATTCCTGAGTAATACCCAACATATCATGCAGTACCAAAACCTGACCATCAACACCTCCACCTGCACCAATTCCAATAACCGGAATGGTAACACTCTGTGCAACTTTTGTTGCTAATTTAGCCGGAATTTTCTCTAAAACAAGTGCAAAACAACCAGCTTCCTCAAGCATTTTAGCATCTTCTATTAATTTTAATGCTTCTTCTTCCTCTTTGGCTCGAACCGCATAGGTTCCAAATTTATGGATAGACTGTGGTGTTAATCCTAAATGTCCCATAACTGGAATACCTGCAGAAAGAATTCGATTTACCGATTCCAAAACTTCACGGCCACCTTCCAGCTTCACTGCATCAGCACTAGCCTCTTTCATTATTCGAATAGATGAATTCAAAGCTTCTTTCGAATTTCCCTGATAAGTACCGAACGGAAGATCGACAACAACCAATGCTCTTTGTACAGCTCTTACAACCGATGCTCCGTGATAAATCATCTGATCCAAAGTAATTGGCAAAGTAGTTTCGTGTCCGGCCATTACATTTGAAGCCGAATCGCCAACCAGAATTACATCTACACCTGCTCGATCAACAATTAGTGCCATGGAATAATCATACGAAGTAAGCATGGAAATCTTCTCGCCCTTCAACTTCATTTCAGAAAGCACATGTGTCGTTACTCTCTTTGCGGATTCTTTATGGATTGACATTTTTATTTTTTTTGATGTTAGTTTGGTTAATCAAATCTAACCAACAATAATGAATATTGAATTGCAAAGTTATAAAATAAGGCAAAAGCAACAAGACAAAAAAAGAAAGGTGAAAGTTTAAATATGAATCCAAAAAATAATTGTTCATTTCCTGACAGGCCTAAATTTATAGACACAATTTCTTGGTTCAAAATTAGCAAGCTCTGTCTTTTTGGCAGAATATATGTCATGAGAATGCTAATAAAATTGCCTGCCGATGCCAGAATAACATTTCTTTTGGCAAAACAAGTAATGGCACAAGCTTTGATAAAATGCTAATGGATGAAACAAACATCCCAAACAATTAATAGAATTTAGAACATTAAATAAATATTGAAAATGGGTAAAATAATTGGAATTGACTTAGGAACAACCAACTCTTGTGTGTCTGTAATGGAAGGTAACGAGCCTGTTGTTATTCCTAACAGCGAAGGTAAAAGAACAACTCCGTCGATTGTTGCTTTTATAGAAAACGGTGAAAGAAAAGTTGGGGATCCTGCAAAACGTCAGGCTATTACAAATCCAACAAAAACGATTTCTTCTATCAAGAGATTCATGGGAGAAGGCTTCGATAAAGTGACTACAGAAATTAGTCGCGTTCCTTATAATGTAATCAAAGGTGATAACAACACTCCACGTGTTCTTATCGATGATCGTAAATATTCAGCTCAAGAAATTTCAGCAATGGTTCTTCAAAAAATGAAGAAAACTGCTGAAGACTATTTAGGACAAGAAGTAACGGAAGCTGTTATTACTGTTCCTGCTTATTTCAACGATGCACAACGTCAGGCAACTAAAGAAGCTGGTGAAATTGCTGGTCTTGTAGTAAAACGTATTATTAACGAGCCAACAGCAGCTGCATTGGCATATGGTCTTGATAAAAAAGATCAGGATATGAAAATCGCTGTTTTTGACCTTGGTGGTGGTACTTTTGATATCTCGGTTCTTGAATTGGGTGACGGTGTATTCGAAGTAAAATCAACTAACGGTGATACTCACCTTGGTGGTGATGATTTCGATCAGGTGATTATTGACTGGTTGGCTGAATCATTCCTTGCTGACGAAAGAATTGACTTGCGTAAAGATCCAATGGCTCTTCAGCGTTTGAAAGAAGCTGCTGAAAAAGCTAAAGTTGAGCTTTCCAGTTCTACTAGTACTGAGATCAACTTACCATATATTATGCCAGTAGATGGTATTCCTAAACACCTTGTTAAATCATTATCTCGTGCTCAATTCGAGCAATTGTCTGATAAATTGATTCAAGCTGTTCTTGAGCCTTGTAAATTAGCTCTTAAAGATGCTGGTGTTTCAACTTCTGAAATTGACGAAGTAATTTTAGTTGGTGGATCAACTCGTATCCCTGCTATTCAGAAATTAGTTGAAGATTTCTTCGGAAAAGTTCCTTCAAAAGGTGTTAATCCTGATGAAGTTGTTGCAGTTGGTGCAGCGATTCAAGGTGGTGTTCTTTCTGGTGATGTTACTGATGTACTTCTTTTAGATGTTACTCCTCTTTCATTAGGTATTGAAACAATGGGAAGTGTAATGACCCGATTAATTGAGTCGAACACAACTATTCCTACTAAGAAAACTGAAACTTTTACAACTGCTGCTGATAACCAGCCTTCTGTAGAAATTCACATTCTTCAGGGTGAGCGTCCAATGGCTAATGGTAACAAAACAATTGGTCGTTTCCATTTGGATAGCATTCCACCAGCACCTCGTGGAATTCCTCAAATTGAAGTAACTTTTGATATTGATGCAAATGGTATTCTTCATGTTTCTGCGAAAGACAAAGGAACAGGAAAAGAGCAAAGTATTCGTATCGAGGCTTCATCTGGATTATCTGATGCTGAAATCGAAAGAATGAGACAAGAAGCAAAAGAAAACGAAGAAGCTGATAACAAAGCGAAAGAAAAAGTTGATACTTTGAACAAAGCTGACAGTATGATTTTCCAGACTGAAAAGCAATTGAAAGAAATTGGTGATAAACTTCCTGCTGACAAAAAGCAACCTATCGAAGATGCTTTAGCCAAATTGAAAGCAGCTCACACAGCTCAAGATCTTGATGCATGTAATGCAGCTGTTGAAGAGTTGAACACTGTTTTCCAGGCAGCTTCTCAGGAAATGTACAACGCTCAGGCGCAAGATGCTCAAGCTGGTGCAGAACCTCAACCTGAAGGTGCAACCAAAAATGACGAAGTTACTGATGTAGACTTCGAAGAAGTGAAGTAATTCAACTTCAGATAAAATCAAAATGGCGGTCAATTAATTTGACCGCCATTTTTTTTATTGAATATTTCCCTCAATGATTTTATTTGCGATCTTCTCTAAAATGGAAACTTTCGCCACAAAAAGTTATCTATTTACCTCATTTAATTCCCATAAGCTAAAATAGCAGCTATTTATTAAAAAATAGATACGCCGTTACAATCACAACAAACACAATGAATAAAAAAAGGTAAACATCGTATTTTGTATCAGCCTTATCCTTTAAATAGTTTCCCTTACGAGTATTTGTAACTTCTGGCTTTTTAAAATATTCGGCGGATGTTGGTTCAAACTCATGCGTTTCATTATCTGAATAGCCAAGGTTTGTTTCTATAACCTGCTCTTCCCCATCGTAATAGTCTGGGTTTAATTCTAAATTATCGACAATCTCTTTACACTCTTTTAAGCCGATATCGGTTCGATCTTTTATGAATTTTATAGCTACAATCTTTTGATTATTTTCTAGAAAATATAGTAGTTGAGATTTATCAACCCGTTTGCCATTAATAATTAGATCCATAATATTTTTTACTCTTAATTGTTTTTAGATTTAAATGGGTTTGCTCGCTTTTAGGCTAGTCCTAAGATTTTCACTAATAAATCGGGATCAATACCTGTGGCAATTTATATTTTATTCAGTGATTTTTCTCTTCATTTATTATCGGAAGCCATTCTTTATTATTATAGATTTCTCGTAAATATTTATCTCCTTCTTTTGTTATCTCAAGTTGTTTACCACCGCAACGTCCAAAAATTTGAAGAAAAGTTCGGTTAGTATCAATTGAAAAGTACAAATTTCTAACATGTGTTGTATCATTGAATAAAGAAAAATATCCATCTGGTAAAGCTAAAAATTTTCCAACTTCCACTATCGGATTATCACAATCAATAAAATTTGAAATACTATCAATTCCATTTTTAGTTGTAAGTGTTTTTGCCTTAAATGATAATTCAATTTTCCTCGCTGGGAATACAATTATCTCAATTTTGTTCGCACATTCAAAAGTTAAACTTTGATAATAATCACTCTTTAACTTATCATGTGAATTATTTGTATAACTGGAGGATATTACAAATACTATTAAAACTAACGTAGTTATATGTCCCATTACTAACTAATTTAAACTAATGTAAACCCCTTGCATTTATAAAATCGCTATGTCCTTTATTTTTTCAATATCTCAATCAATTTCTTATTAATATACAAAGTTTTTCATCCAACTTTTTGAGACTCTATACTCTTACAATTTTAATTGTTTCTACTTTCTCTAATTGAAGTTTATCTAAAATTTAGATATGGTGCATCTTATCCCATGTTTTTCTTATATGTACCAAAAACACAAAAAATAGTCCACATTATATCAATCTGCAACTTATTTGTATAATTCCCGGTAAATTCATTCTGCCTAAAAAACTAATCAAACTGCTTAATTAAGTTTTAAATATAGTATTTTTAAGCTTACATAAAAGTTGAAAACGTATTTATTTAAATTGAAATAAAGCTTTAATTTAAGCCAACTTAGACTCTACAAATACCATTAATTATAGCCTGATGCGATCTATGCCCTGCACAGAAATTTTGAGAGATGAAAACAAAAAAAGCTGCAGATTACTCCACAGCTTTCCAATATTTTTAAAATAAATCCATTTTAGGAATATTATTTCCTAGCATTATTTTTGCTAAAAGGTCCACAAATTAGATCAATCCCCATAAATACCAATTTTGTCACCGGCTACGTTAATAAACCGCTATGGTCAAATCCTGCACTACACACCTATCGATCCATATTTATTGTTGTGCGATCGAACTTCATTCAATCATTATTGAGTTTGTCTCAATTTCAAATTCAGTTCCATCTTCTTGTTTGATATATAATTTAAATTTCAAATAATCGTCAGAAGTTATAGTTTCATTAAATTCAAAGTACCATTCAAATGCTAATAAATATCCGCCGTTGTTTAATATATCAATCCACTCAATAATTGTTTTTCGTTGGTTCTTTGAATCTTCTGTGAATCCAACTTTATAAACATTTAGTTTATCGTAATCTATTGGTTCGTCTGCATGAGTATTAAGAATCTCTTTATTACATGAAATTGTAAAATCTTTGATGTCGGATTTCATGCCAACAAAATTATCTTCACAATCTACTAATGCACATGCGGAATTAATCATAAAAGAAGGATTGAAAACCTGAGCAAAAGTTTCCTCCAAAATTGTCAATCTCATACGAAAATCATCCTGAGAAACTATAGAGCTATCAACTAATTCAGTTGTAAGATTGCAATTTTCAACTTCTATATTTGTGATTCTATTATAATATGTTTTTGAGTCAGTACAGCATGCAATAATAAATAATTGAATCAATCCAACTACACTTATTAAAACAAAGGCCTTTTTAATCATTTTATTTTCAGTTTTTTATTCAATATTACGACCAATCAATATTTGCAATATCGCTCTTTGTAAGCCACACAACAATTATGAATCGTGTATTTACATTT
>JBFFMG010000197.1:0-7202 GCA_041554215.1 Labilibaculum sp. | reverse complement strand
CACGAAAAAGCCGATCATGCGATCGGCTTTTTTTGTGCCTATGAGTGTAGAAATGCAATCGAAACGTTAAAGTTTGGATAAATTACAAAAAACAAACGTTTTCGATCTAAAATAAAGAAATTCAAGTCTCTAACTAATTTTTTTATTTGAATTAATACGATATTTTTGCAAGACTTAGACTAAGTAATAAAGAATTTAAGATATAAAATACTTCAAAATGGCAAATAATAAAAAAGCTTTATTGATGATCCTTGACGGATGGGGGATTGGTGATAAATCAAATTCAGATGTAATTTCTTCAGTAGCTACTCCATATATGGATAGTCTGTTGGCAAAATACCCTAATTCTCAGTTGCAAGCTGCAGGTAGATTTGTAGGTTTGCCTGATGGGCAAATGGGAAACTCAGAAGTAGGTCATTTAAATATTGGTGCTGGTCGTGTTGTTTATCAGGATTTGGTAAAAATCAATATGGCGGTAGAGGAAAATACCCTTAAAGATAATGAGCAGGTTGTTAAGGCTTTTACTCATGCCAAAGAGAATGGTAAAAAGGTTCACTTGATTGGATTGATTGGTAATGGAGGTGTTCACTCATTAAGTGCTCATGCAATTGCTCTTTGTGATGCTGCACAAGCTTTTGGGTTGAAAGATGTATTTGTACATGGATTAACCGATGGTCGTGATACAGATCCAAAATCAGGATTGGGATTCGTGAAAGAATTTGTTGAAGCAATTGAAACTACGGGTTCAGCTAAATTTGCATCTCTTATTGGCCGTTACTACGGAATGGATAGAGACAGCAACTGGGAACGTGTTAAATTGGCTTACGATTTATATACAAAAGGTGAAGGTGTATCTGCATCTAACGTTGTTACTGCTATGGAGGAATCATATGCAGCAGGTGTAACTGATGAATTTATCAAACCAATTGTAATGGTTGATGAGGCAGGAGCTCCACTAGCAAAAATTGAAAAAGGTGACGTAGTTATCTGTTTCAATTTTCGTACCGACCGTTTGCGTCAAATGACAACTGTGTTTACTCAGGAAGAAAAGCAGGAATTCGGAATGCATACTGTGGATTTGGAATGGTACACCATGACTTGCTACAACTCAAACTTTAAAGGTGTAAACGTAATCTACGATAAAGATAACGTTAAAAATACAATGGGTGAGGTTGTTGCAAAAGCAGGAAGAAAGCAAATTCGTATTGCTGAAACTGAAAAGTATGCTCACGTAACTTTCTTTTTCTCGGGGGGTAGAGAAGCTGAATTTGATGGTGAAAGAAGATTGATGGTTCCTTCTCCAAAGGTAGCTACTTACGATTTACAACCAGAAATGTCGGCTCCAGCTGTTGCTGATATGATTACTGCTGAGTTGAATGCTCAATCTGCAGATTTTGTTTGTTTGAATTTCGCGAATGGCGATATGGTAGGACACACAGGAGTTTATGAAGCAATTTCGAAAGCAGTTCAGGCTGTTGATAAATGTGTAGAGCAGGTTGTTGAAGCTGCAAAAGCTAACGCTTATGATGTTATTATTATTGCAGATCATGGAAATGCTGATTTTGCTGTAAATGCAGATGGTTCTCCAAATACTGCTCACTCTTTGAACCCAGTTCCATGTATTTGGGTAACTGAGAATGCAAAAGGAATTGAGAATGGTATTTTAGCTGATGTTGCTCCAACTTTATTGGACATCATGGGAATTGAGAAGCCAGAAGACATGACCGGTAAATCTTTGATAAAATAAAAGATTGTAACTGAAAATATAAGTTTCCGTATTATCTTTGCCGATAATACGGATTTTTTTTTCTAAAATCCACGAAAGTAGAAATTTAAAAAGGTTAGTATAGTGTTACAGATAGGAAAAGCCATAGTAAGCCTCGATGTGATTGAGAAGAAATTTATTTGTGATTTTGGCAAATGCAAAGGGGCATGTTGTGTTGAGGGAGATTCTGGTGCGCCTTTAGATGAGGACGAAAAAGCTATTCTTGAAGAGATTTACCCAGTTATTAAAGAATACCTTACCGATAAAGGAATAGAGGATATTGAAAAACAAGGTACTTCGGTGATTGATTCTGATGGTGATTTGGTAACACCTATCATTAATGATAAAGAATGTGTTTATACGGTTTTTGAAAACGGATTGGCTTTGTGTGGTATAGAAAAGGCTTTTTTGGATGGTAAAATTCCTTACCGAAAACCAATTTCATGTTCTTTATATCCGATAAGAATTGAAAAATTCGCTGAGTTTGATGCAGTGAATTACAACAAGTGGAATATTTGTCAGCCAGCAAGAGAATTAGGATTTAAAGAAGGAACTCCGGTTTACGTTTTTCTTAAAGAGCCATTAATTAGAAAGTATGGTAAGGATTGGTATGAGGAGTTGAAGTATGCGGCAGAGCATATCGATGAAATTATGAAGAAAAGATAAGTTGATATTATCTCTGGAAATAAGATATACAAGCAGTGGCTCATACGAGTTGCTGCTTTTTTTAATTTTATAAAAAAATTCTGAAACTTATATGATGAGATTGATATTTGTGTATTTGTAAGTTAAATGTACCTAATTCTATATTCACTGTAATCGAAAAGCTAATTTCTAATTACTATATTTACCTTTCAAATTACTTAAATCCTATAAACACATTAACATGGATAATATTAAAGCATATATTGAAGAGAATAAAGAGCGGTTTTTGGAGGAATTATTTGGATTAATTCGAATTCCATCGATTAGTTCGATTGAAGCAAATAAACCGGAAATGTACAAAGCTGCGGAATACTGGAAGCAGTTGATGTTAGATGCTGGTGCTGACAAGGCTGTAGTAATGGAAACAGAGGGAAATCCTGTTACCTATGGTGAGAAAATTATTGATCCAAAATTGCCAACCGTAATGGTTTACGGACATATGGATGTAATGCCTGTTGATCCTGTTGCTCTTTGGAATACAGATCCTTTTGAACCAGTAATAAAAGATGGTAAAATTTGGGCTCGTGGTGCTGATGATGATAAAGGTCAGGCATTTATGCATGCTAAGGCTTTCGAATATATGGTGAAAAATAATTGTCTTCCTTGCAATGTGAAGTTCATGATTGAAGGAGAAGAGGAAGTTGGATCACCTAATCTTCCAAAATTTTGTGAAGAACACAAAGAAATGTTGCAAGCAGATGTTATTTTGGTTTCTGATACTGGCATGATTGCTCCTGACATACCATCAATAACTACAGGTTTGCGTGGCTTAATGTATTGGGAAGTTGAAGTGACTGGTCCTAATCGCGATCTTCATTCAGGATTGTTTGGTGGTGCTGTTGCAAATACAATCAACGTTTTGGCTAAAATGATTACTCAAATGGTTGATGATAATGGTCACATTACCATTCCAGGATTTTACGATGATGTTATTGAGGTAAGCAAGGAAGAAAGAGCTATGATGGCTAAAGCTCCATTTAACGTTGAAGAGTACAAAAAAGCGATTGATGTAAAAGAATTAGCTGGCGAAAAAGGATATACTCCTTCTGAGCACACAGGAATTCGTCCATCTTTTGATGTTTGCGGAATTTGGGGTGGATATATTGGCGAAGGTGCCAAAACAGTTCTTCCTTCTAAAGCAACTGCAAAAATTTCTACTCGTTTGGTACCAAACCAAAATTGGGAAAAGATTTCAGTTTTATTCAAAGAACATTTTGAGGCAATTGCTCCTGATTGTGTAAAAGTGGTTGTTACTCCATTGCATGGTGGTCAAGGATATGTTTGTCCGATCGATTTCCCTGCTTATGTTGCCGCTGAAAAAGCGTACACTGAGGTTTATGGAAAAGCTCCTGTACCTGTTCGTAGTGGAGGAAGTATTCCAATTATTTCTTCTTTCGAAGAGATTTTAGGAATTAAATCGGTATTAATGGGCTTTGGATTGGAAAGTGATGCAATTCACTCACCAAATGAGAATTTTCCATTGGAGCAATTTTTTAATGGAATCAATACAATTCCATTGTTCTACAAGTATTTTGCCGAATTGAAGAAGTGATAATTTACAATTCAAATATAATGAAAAGGGTATTCTAGTTAGGAATATCCTTTTTTTTAGGTCTGCCAATATATTTTGGTATGATCAATTTGAATTTGAATTGAGTTTTTTTGTAATTGATAATTAGTAAGCTCCATAATTATTATTTTATTTCATTGATACTTCGGAATGGTTTAAAATAAAGAAGAAACCTTGAAATTCGGTAATTTTCTGATTATGTTTGTACTTGGGTTTAATTGTGTGGTTTTATAGCGAGAAGCAAGTTTATTACTTGATATATCGGAATAGATCATACAAGTTGAAGTAAAATTGTTGTCATGGATGAGATTTTTGGAAAAATAGGATCGGCTCAAACTCTTAGTCAGAAGATTGAGCGCCGAATAGAAGAGGCCATTCGCCAGAAGAAATTGCTGGTTGGAGCGAAACTTCCATCGGAGCGGGAACTGTGCGAGATGTTTGCCGTAAGCCGAACTGCTTTGCGCGAAGCTTTGCGTAGATTAAGTGCCCGAGGCTTGATTGAAATTAAAAAAGGAAGCGGCATGTTTGTTAGTGAACTAAAAATTAAAGATGCCATTGATTCCTTAAACTTGTATTACGATTTAAGTTTTGACAGCAATTTAATTCCTCAAATTATTGAGGTGAGACGTGTTTTCGAACCAGAAATAGCTCGTATGGCAGCTAATAATCGAACTGGTAAGGATTTAGAATTGCTGAAAAAGAGCATAACCGATTTGGAGGATTGCGATCCTGACAACACGCAAATGGAAGCAGATATCATTAATAAATTTCATTTGAATGTGGCTAAAGCTACTGGTAATCCAATTGTCATTATCACTATGGAACCAGTCTATTCCTTGTTGCCGCGTATGCGTAATTTGATTTATGCTAATGTGGATGGAGAAAAAGATTTTACCATTAAAGCTCATCGCACTATTTTCGAAGCAATTCGAGATCAGGATGCTGATAAGGCTTTTAACGCGATGGTTGAGCAAATAAATAGAACTCTTGAAATTTATGAGCAGTATTTGAAAAAATAAACACTTTTTTTTCAATAAAAAACGGAGGTTGAATCATCAATCTCCGTTTTTTTTATTGTTCCTAAATTAATATCTATTTGTATGCTTCAATGGCTTTTTTTACTGAGCCATGTTTTAAGAGTAAGTTTTTTGATGTCTCCTTGTCTAGGTTCAGCTCTTCCATAATCATCTGGGTTCCTCGTTCAACCAATTTTTTGTTGGTTAATTGCATGTTCACCATTCTGTTCCCTTTTACTCGTCCCAATTTAATCATTAAGCTGGTGGTAATCATATTGAGAATCATTTTTTGAGCAGTTCCGGCTTTTAGTCTAGTGCTTCCAGTAACGAACTCGGGCCCAACAATTGCTTCAATCACAATTTCAGCTTCTTTAGAAACAGGTGCCTCTGGATTACAAGTAATACATGCTGTAAGCAGACCGTTTTCGCGAGCTTTTTTTACACCGCCTATAACATAAGGAGTTGTGCCTGAAGCAGCAATTCCCATCACTGTATCATTTTGATTAAAACCATGTTCCTGGATTTCTTCCCATGCTTTATCCCAATCATCTTCAGCCGATTCGACAGCATTCCTTAATGCCTTTTCTCCCCCGGCAATCAATCCAATTACAATATTTCCGGGAACTCCAAAAGTTGGTGGTAATTCCGAAGCATCCAATACACCGAGTCTGCCACTTGTACCAGCTCCAATATAAAATAATCTGCCTCCGGATCTAATACGATCAATAAGTAAGTTTACAAATTTCTCAATTTCAGGAATCGTTCGATTTACTGCCAAATGAACTTGTCCGTCTTCCTGATTAATTCCATTTAGAAGCTCTGCAACCGACATCTTTTCCAAATTTGAAAAGTTAGAAGGTGATTCTGTTATTTTGTTTGAAGTTTTCTGATTGCTTTTTTTGTTCATTCTTTTATTTTTATTTACCAAGATGGTATTGGATCAATCCCTCTAATGGGCTTTGTTGGATTTTACCCAAGCTTAAACCTGTCTCCTTTGCGACCATTTGCAATTCATTTTTAAAGTAAAATGCTATACTTCCTATAAAATGAATGGGTAGGTTGATGTGATTATCGTATTGTTTAATATTTCGTTCAAAAAATTCACTAAAGCTCTTTTTTACAAGTTGTGATACATAGGGAGAGTGAATATTCTCAGAAAGAAAAACAGTAAACTGAGCAAGAAAGCGACTTGGAGCTTCCTCTTTGTAAACTTTATTGATTATATCAGCGTATTCCAACTTGTATTTTTGATAGAATGCACTTGTAATTTCTTTAGGAGCAAGATTTTTTAGTATGTCAGCGATTAATTTTTTACCCATAACGGCTCCACTTCCTTCGTCGCCTAAAATATATCCTAATGGAGGCACGTTGTGTTCAATGTTTTCTCCATTGTATAAGCAAGAGTTAGATCCTGTTCCAATAATGCATGCAATTCCTTTTTCTCTTCCACAGACCGATCGGGCGGCAGCTAAAACGTCGCTGTTTATTTCACAATCGGCATCTGGAAATAGTTCATGTAGGGAATCTTTAATAATCTGTTTTTTTTCATCAACAGCACAGCCCGCACCATAAAAAAAGATTTTTGTAACCGAGTTAAAGTCATCAAGTGAGCTAATAATATTAGTTATTGAGCTTGTATTTTGATGGTACGGATTAATTCCTAAAGTTTGTTGACGTTTAATTACGCCTTTACTTCCAAGCAGAACCCAATCAGTTTTGGTAGAACCACTTTCTGCAATTAATATCATAGTTTTGTTTTTATAACATGTATGATGAGTATTAATACAAAATGAATTTACAAATAAATAAATTAATATCGAACTTGTAATCTTCCATTTTCATTCCTTCTGTATTCCCTAATATCCTTATTGTATTGATGATTTCGATTTCACGTTACAAATATATAAAAATTAAACATTTGTAAAAAGTATTATATAACATGTATGACCAATTTTGGAAAATATGATTTTCTGTTCTATTTTTGATCCGAAAGTAATTTAAATCAGGAGATAGCAAAATGGAGAATCAGATACTACAGTTTAGAGAAGAACTTGATGAAGCCAAGTTGTATTACCAACCTTCAGATGAGTTCGACAGAACAGTGAAAACCCGGTATGAGAAAATGCCGGCAGATATTTTTTCAACT
>JBFFMG010000196.1:0-7215 GCA_041554215.1 Labilibaculum sp. | reverse complement strand
TGAAGCTCAGGTTGATCGTTTTATGCTTAAAGTGGTAATCAATTACCCTAAAAAAGACGAAGAGCAACTAATTATGCGTCAGAATCTTTTAAAGGCATTTCCAAAAGCAAGTCAAATCTTAAAACCGGAAGACATCAATAAAGCACGCGACGTTGTGAAAGATGTTTACATGGATGAAAAGATTGAAAAATATATTGTTGACATCATTTTTGCTACTCGTTTCCCTTCCGACTACGGATTGGAGCAATTCAAAGATATGATCGCATTTGGTGGATCGCCTCGTGCCAGTATTAGTTTGGCTGCTGCTGCAAAAGCATACGCTTTTATCAAGCGAAGAGGATATGTAATTCCTGAAGATATTCGTGCAGTTTGTCATGACGTATTGCGTCACAGAATTGGATTAACTTATGAGGCTGAAGCGAATAATATCACTACTGAAAACATTATTAGTGAAATATTGAATACCGTTGAAGTTCCTTAAATAGTGAATGAGTAAATGTGTGAATGAGGATAATCTTCATTTTGATCTCCTTCTCATATCTAAAATCTAAAATCTCATTTCTACAAAATGGAAACTAGTGAATTATTAAAACGTGTTAGACAAATAGAGATCAAAACCAGAGGTCTTTCCCGAAATATTTTTGCCGGGGAGTATCATTCTGCGTTCAAAGGACGTGGTATGACGTTCAGCGAAGTTCGGGAATACCAATATGGTGATGATATCAGAAATATTGACTGGAATGTTACGGCTCGCTACAATCAACCTTACGTAAAACTTTTCGAGGAAGAACGTGAATTGACCGTAATGCTGATGATTGATGTGAGTGGATCCCGTGAATTTGGAACCATTTCTAAATTAAAGAAAAATCAGATTACAGAAATTGCAGCGGTACTAGCCTTTTCAGCAATTCAAAACAACGATAAAATTGGTGTAATTTTCTTTTCGGATAAAATTGAAAAATTCATTCCTCCTAAAAAAGGAAAATCCCATATTCTGCGAATTATTCGTGAGTTAATTGATTTTAAACCAGAACATCGAAAAACCGATATTGCAAGTGCTCTACGATACCTTACTCAGGTCATTAAAAAACGTTGCACCACTTTCGTGATTTCCGATTTTATTGATGATGATTTTGAAAACGCCTTAACCATTGCCAATAAAAAACATGACCTTGTTGCTCTTAAAATTTTTGATAAACGAGAACAAGAGATTCCTTCAATTGGCTTGATTAAAATTAAGGATGCAGAAACAGGAGAATACAGTTGGATAGACACTTCCAATAAAAATGTAAGAGAAAACTACGCCAAATGGTGGAGTGATAAAGACAATTTGCTTACCGAAACATTCAAAAAATCGGGGGTTGATGTGGCAAATATTCGTACAGATCAAGATTACGTGAGATCTTTAATTGCCTTATTTAAACGAAGAGGACACTAATTTTAAGAAGCAGACGACTATGACAAATAAAATTGATATCCCAAATAAACTTTTTTCAAAAGCACTAATTGCTTTTGTTATTGTGCTGGGAGCTTCTTTTTCCTCCTTCTCGTCATATGCTCAAGAGGAAGAAAAAGGAATTAACTACAGCGCACAACTCGATACCAATGTTATTGTAATTGGTGATCAAATAAACCTTTTGCTTTCGATAGAACAACCCAAAGGACTTCATATCGAATTTCCTGTTTTTACTGACAGTATTAGTTCCGGAGTTGAGATTATTAAGCAGTCTCCTCAGGATACAATCCCTTTAGCCAATGGAATTATTAAAGTGAATAAAAACTTTTTAATTACTTCTTTTAATGATGGTGTGCATAAAATGAATCCTTTTGAATTCAAGATTCATGCAGAAAACTTGATGAATATTATAAGGACAGACACCATGCTATTGGGCGTAAAAACCTTTGATATTGATACCAGTAAGGCTAATTTTGACATTGTAATGCCTATACATACACCAATTGCCTTCGCAGAAATTGCTCCTTGGGTTTTTGGTGGATTGCTTACTGCTGCATTAATTGTACTATTGCTTTTATACCTACGCAAGCGAAAGAAAAATCAACCTATGTTTGTAAAAGCAAAACCAGCTGAGCCTCCTCATGTTATTGCTTTACGAAAATTGGATGAAATCAAGAAAAAAAAGTTGTGGGAAACCGGAAAAGTAAAGCAGTTTCATTCTGAGCTAACCGATACAATCCGTTACTATTTGGATGAACGATTCCAGCTATCAACATTGGAATCGACTACTGATGAGATATTAAAAGCAGTAAATTCAGTTGAAATAAATTCGGATTGGTACGCTAAATTGAAGGAAGTTCTTGAACGTGCAGATTTAGCCAAATTTGCCAAGTTCACTCCTCTTCAGGATGAAAATGAACTGAGCTTAAAGTATGCTTACAAAATTATTGAGACGACAATTGTAGAGGAAGTTTCCGATAAAAAGGAAAAAGAATCAATTGCATTGGAAGAGACAAAAACGGAAGAAAAGTAAACTTTGAAAATACAAAGTATGAGTTCTATAGAATTTGCAAATCCTGAATATTTTTACTTGCTGCTCCTTTTACTACCATTAATTGCATGGTATATTTTTAAGGATAAAAATGCACATGCAAGCATCCAGGTATCAACTTTAAAAGGCTTTCACTCGAGCGCCAGAACATACAAATACTATTTACGACATGCATTATTTGTGTTTCGTGTTTTAGCAATTGTATTTTTGGTAGCAGCTATTGCTCGCCCTCAGTCAAGTAATCGTTGGGAAAATGTTACTACAGAAGGAATTGACATTGTGATGTCTCTAGATATTTCGAGTAGTATGCTGGCCCGCGATTTCGAACCAGACAGGTTGGAAGCGGCAAAAGAAGTGGCTGTAAATTTTATTACAGGTCGCCAAGAAGATAAAATTGGCTTGGTAATATTTAGTGGTGAAAGTTTTACGCAATGTCCTTTAACCACCGATCATGCTGTTTTAATTAACCTATTCAAAGACATACAAAGTGGAATGATTGAAGATGGTACTGCTATTGGTCTAGGATTAGCCAACGCAGTAAATCGATTGAAAGACAGCAAATCGAAATCGAAAGTTGTTATTCTATTAACTGATGGAGTTAACAACCAAGGTGAGATTGCACCCATTACTGCTGCTGAATTGGCAAAAACATTTGGCATTCGCGTTTATACTATTGGTATTGGTACAATGGGAACTGCTCCCTATCCAATTCAAACTGCCTTTGGTATCAGCATGAGAAATATGCCGGTAAAAATCGACGAAGAAGTATTACAACAAATTGCTGAAATGACAGGTGGCCAATACTTTAGAGCAACTGACAACAATAAGCTAAAAGCAATTTACGAACAAATTGATAAGTTGGAAAAAAGTAAAATTGAAGTAAAGCAATACAGTACAAAAAGCGAAGAATATTTATTTTTTGCACTGTTGGCAACTCTATTTTTACTTCTTGAAATTGCTTTGCGTAATTCGATATTGCGGAACATTCCGTAATTGATATTAATTGAACACAGAAAATCATTGAACAATGAATCAATTTCGACTTGATCATCCGGATCTTCTATATTTATTTCTGATTATTCCAATTCTTATAATTTTATATTGGATCAGTTATTCAAGGAAAAAGAAAGCTCTTTTGGAGTTTGGTGAGATGAAAATCATCTCACAACTAATGCCTTACGCTTCGTTTACCCGACCGTTTTACAAGTTTGGCATTCTTTTACTGGGGCTAAGTTTTATCATTTTTGGTCTTGCAGGACCTCAATTTGGTTCAAAACTTCAAACCATTAAAAGAAAAGGAGTAGAAATTATCATTGCATTAGATGTTTCTAATTCGATGATGGCTCAAGATATACAGCCAAACCGTTTAGAAAGAGCAAAACGTGCTATTTCTAAAATGGTTGACAAATTGAATAATGATAAGATTGGACTAATCGTATTTGCTGGTGAAGCCTATACTCAATTACCAATTACAACAGATTATGCTTCAGCAAAACTGTTTTTATCATCAATTAGTACTGAAATTGTCCCTATTCAAGGAACAGCAATTGGTGCGGCAATAAATTTGTCAACCAAGAGTTTTACTCCTGACAGCGAAGCCAGCAAAGCAATAATTGTTATTACTGATGGTGAAAACCATGAGGATGATGCTATTGCAGCAGCAAAATCAGCTCTGGAACAAGGGATTGTTGTACATACCATTGCCATGGGATTGCCGGAAGGTGCTCCAATTCCAGTAAGCCCTGGATCTCGTGATTTTAGAAAAGACGAAAATGGAAACATTGTAATTTCAAAACTGGATCAGAAAATGGTGGAGCAAATTGCTACTGCCGGTGGAGGAAAACCAGTAATCGCGAACAATACCACAACTGGTTTAAATGCCCTTTTTAACGAAATTAATAAGATGAACAAAACAGAATTAGAACAAAGAGTATACGCTGCCTACGACGAAAAATTCCAATTATTTATCGCAATTGGCTTGCTATTACTTTTTCTTGATTTCTTTGTTTTGGAACGTAAAAACCGCCATTTGAAAGATATCAATTTGTTTAAACCATCGAAATAAAACACAATTCTGATTATTATGAACAAATATATAGCATTATTCATCGGTTTACTTTGCCTCTTTGGTTTAGATGCGGCAGCACAAAAGGAACGCAAATTTATCCGTAAAGGGAATGGACTTTTCGAAGGTAATGAATATGAAAATTCGGAAGTTGAGTACCGAAAGGCACTTGATAAAAAAATTAATTCTTATGAAGCTGGTTTTAATTTAGGAGATGCATTGTACAAGCAAAAAAAATACGACGAAGCCTTAAAGCAATTTCAGACTTTAACGGTAGCTGAACAGGATCCTAAAAAACTCGGCGAGATTTATCACAATATTGGAAATACCCTTCTCATGAATAGGAAAATAGACGAAAGTATAGAAGCCTACAAAGAATCTCTTCGTAATTCTCCAAATTCCAAAGAAACTAAGTACAATTTGGAGTACGCACGGAAAATGAAGCAGAAAGAGGAAGAAGAAAAAAAGAAACAGGATCAGAATAAGGATCAAAACAAGGATCAAAAAGATCAGGATAAGAAGGATCAGGACAAGAAGGATCAGGACAAGAAGGATCAAGAAGATCAGAAAAATCAGGATAAAAAGGATCAGGAAGATCAGAAAAATAAACCTGAAGATCAGGAGAAAAAGAAAGGAGATCCTGAAGAACAACAAAATAAAATTTCTGAACAGGACGCTAAACGTTTGTTAGAAGCTCTTGAAAATGATGAAAAGAAAGTTCAAGAAAAGGTTCAACAAGCAAAAGCAAAAGCTCAAAAGGCAAAAAGAACTAAAATAAAAAAGGATTGGTAATTGGCCTCTCAAATTGGTTATTCCTACTCGATTAATCAGTAAATTTGCGAAACTATTATCAAGCTAATTAATTGCATTTATAACATCTGAAACACAATACTATACAGATGAAGAAAATACTTCTCTTATTATTAACAGTCATTTTAATTACAACATCGGTATTTGCCGATGAAATTAAATTTACTGCCTCGGCCCCCAATGTTGTGGAACTTGGTGAACAATTTCGTTTAACTTATTCCGTTAACAGCAAAGGCAAAAATATTCAAATTCCAGATCTTGATGGCTTTAGAGTTCTTATGGGACCGTCAACATCAAGCAGTATGAGTACGCAAATAATTAATGGAAAGGTTACTTCTAACTCTTCCTATTCGTACACTTATGTTCTTTTGGCCGAAAAGGAAGGGAGCTTTGATATTAAACCGGCAACAATTACAGTAGATGGTGAATCTAAAACATCAAATACTCTTACAATTGAAGTTGTAAAGGTGAATCAAACCCAACAGGATCAGCAATCAAATCAAACACAAAATACTGCTTCAAGTCAAAAAATAACTGAAGATAATTTATTTGTTAAGGTAAAATTAGATAGAAGTAATGTATATATGGGTGAGCACATTGTTGCAACCATTAAAGTATACACTCGCTTAACTATTGCTGGATTTGGTGATTCTAAATTCCCATCATTTAACGGTTTTTTAAGTCAGGAAGTACCTACTCCAGGGCAAATTGCTTTAGAAAGAGAAAATATTAACGGTACCATTTACAATACAGGAATCATTCGTAAATTAATTCTTTTTCCTCAACACACGGGTGAAATTACAATTGATCCTTTCGAGTTAGAGGTTATCATACGACAACGTCAAGCAAATAAGAGAAGTGGCTTTTTTGACGATTTCTTTGATAATTATCAGGATATTAGAGTGCCACGCAAAAGCAAACCTATAAAAATTCAAGTGAAAGACTTTCCATCAAATAAACCTGCAAGTTTTGATGGTGCCGTTGGGAATTTCACATTAACTACAACTATCGATAAAGATTCTGTTAAAGCAAATGATGCCATTACCATGCGGGTAAAAGTAGCAGGAAATGGAAATCTGAAACTAATTAAACCTTTGGAATTTAATTTCCCTGCCGATTTTGAAGTTTACGATCCTAAAACATCTCAAAGCTTGAACAGTACTGAAGCTGGTATGTCGGGCTCTACTACTTTCGAATATCTGATTATTCCCCGACACGGCGGTGAATATGAAATTCCGGCAGTTGATTTTTCGTTCTTCGATCCGAAAGCAAAAATATTCAGAACACGTTCTACATCAAAGTTTACCATTAAAGTTGCTAAAGGCGAAGGAGATAATTCGGGGACTATCATTAGCTCCTTTTCTAAGGAAAAAGTGAAGTTTCTAGGTGAAGATATCCGTTTCATTAAAACCAATGATTTCAGTCCACAATTAAAAGGTGAGGTTTTCTTTGGAACCACAAATTTCTATTTGGCATATATCATTCCTTTCTTCCTGTTTATTTTAGCATTTATATTCAACAGAAAACGTATAAAAGAAAATGCCGACACCGCTAAATTAAAAAACAAACGTGCGAATCGCGTAGCGATGAAAAGATTAAAAATGGCTTCGGCAAGTCTAAAAGCAAAACAAAAGGATCAGTTCTACGATGAAATTCTAAAAGCAATCTGGGGATATACTTCCGATAAGCTGAATTTACCATTGGAGAATCTGAATAAAGAAAATATTAGCGAAATTTTGCTTACCAAGGGAGTTGAAGTAGAACTTAAGGATGAATTCCTAAGCATACTGGACACTTGTGAATTTGCAAGGTACTCTCCATCAGCCGGATCGT